>PCRZ01000030.1:20516-22441 GCA_002772205.1 Candidatus Jorgensenbacteria bacterium CG23_combo_of_CG06-09_8_20_14_all_54_14
GGAGAAAGGCGAACGCCACCGCGAAAAACGCGCGGAAGGCGCGGGGAGCAAGGGGGACCTCCATGAGATCTCTCTCGGGCGCCCCGTCGGAAAGCATTTCCTCAATTCCCAGTCTCGGTTCGTGTTTGGTCATACGAGGAGGGGCTTCCCGTGCCGTGGAAAGAGCGCAAGCATGAGGAGCCCCACCGAGACATTATATGCCGTCTCCCAAAGGACGCTCCATGAGAACACGGCGAATCCGACCGCAAAAGCGCCGAGCGCGGCGAACGTGAGCGTGCCCGCGCCCGCGAGAAACGCCATGTCAATCCAGCGGTTGCCGGTGAGATAACGGGCAAGGAAATAACCCGCGAGCGCCACCGCTGCCGCCACCGCCGCTTCACCCATCCAAAAAGGCGCCCAGAGGAACGAGTATATTGCAAACCCCCCGAGCGCCGCGCCAAAGACGGGGAACGGCACCCGGGCGATCCCGAGCGCGAAAAAAAACATAAGCGCGAGGTTCGGTGCGATGCCTGACCACGCAAACAGGCGCCCGAACTGCAGGAACATGAGGAGCGCGAGCACTCCCACAATCCACACTATGCCGGCGGCGTACCGCATCGTGTTATGGAAAATTCAAGACCACGAGCACCGAGTCAATCCCCGCCTCGTCCGCGGGCGGCAAAAGACGGTAAGAAGACCAAAGATCACCTTCTGAAACCGCAAACGGCGCCCCAACGGCGCCCACGAGGAGTCCGAGGGGAAACTCAGGAGAGACATTCGCCGCGTGTGCCCCCTCCGCGAGCGCGGCACCTTTCGGCACCAGTTCAAGGCGCGGTTCGCTCCCCCCTTGGAGCAACGCTTTCGGGCCTGCGGGAGCAATAGAAACCGCGCTTTTCCAATCAGAACTCCAGATGGTCAATACCTCACTTTGGGTACGCTTCACCGCCACCACTTTCCCTAGGAGCGTACCCGGCGAGAGGAGCACCGGCATCCCCTCGCGGACACCGTCCTCGCTCCCCGCATCCACTATGAGGCGCCCCCCACTCCCGACCGGATAGCGCGAGTACACCCGCGCGGTGAGGGAGGTGAAAACGCGGGGATTGTCCCGGGGGCGCGCCTCTGCCGCGAGGCGCGCCTTCAGTTCCGCATTCTCCCGCTGCAGGCCCTGGAACGTCTGGTAGCTGAACGCAGGATCTGCGGCGGCCGAGAGCGCGGCGCGGAGACGGAAAAATGCCTCCGCCACCGGCGCGCGGAATATGATGAGAAACGCGATGAGGAGAACCCCCGCCCCTATGCCCAATGCCGCTCTGAAAGATTTCATCTTGGCGTACGATTTATATTATCACGAAAAAGAACAATGGAAACGCTTTGGTTGAATACCTTAAGTTGGTACGCGTCCCCGCCCTATAAAACCCTTTGCAATTCCCATAACAGAAACCTTTCCTTCCCGCCAGGGTGCTTTAATTAATTAAAGCACCCTGGTATCATAGCACTATGACTCGGGTAAACAAGAAACAAATTGAAAAGGGGCTGCGAAACGAAGCGTGGCAACGGCTCTGGGACACAGTGAGAGAATCCGGTTCCGGAGAAACGCTCGCAAAAAACCTTGAAAAGTTTTTCACCTCCTCTGAAATGACGATGCTGGAAAAACGCCTTGCAATTCCCATACTCCTCGCGCGGAGATTGAGCTACCGGGAAATATGTCGTGCGATAGACATAAGCCAACCCACAGTGAGCTTCGTCAAACACCATCTCACAAGAAAACCGAGGATTCACCGCCAACGCCATCTCCTCACCACACCAAGCTATAGGGGAAAAACCACGCCGTTCCGCTCGCGCGCAGGGCGCGACCGCTGGAATTGGCTAAACCAGTTGGGAAGGTAGTGCGGCTCGCCAAAAACGAAGGTGCTTTAATTAATTAAAGCACCTTCACGTTTTCCGGAGGG
>PCRZ01000022.1 GCA_002772205.1 Candidatus Jorgensenbacteria bacterium CG23_combo_of_CG06-09_8_20_14_all_54_14
CTATAATTGATTATAGCACCCTCTTATTTTTTCTATACTCAAAAAAACGGGAGATTATTCTAAATGAAACTCTACAAACTTACGCCTGTGGTTTTCTCTTGGCATATAAAAAAAGCCGCCATTGCTCTCGCTTTGTTAAGAAACCAGGAAGGGGCGCTCCCACAGTGCACTTTCCCCGTTCCTCAAGGATCTGGGGCAGTATTCTTTGTTGCTAGGCCTCTCTTTCCCCCTCACTTGTTGCATTTGGGGTCAGAATTTACTCTTAACCTTCTGCTCGTAGTACAAAACAGTTATAGAAAAAGTCAATATTACCCACTTCATAAAAATCTCCTACAATCACAGGGAGAAAACCCCATTCATGCCCTCCATAAAATTCGTCCACCCCGCACACATTTTCCGCTCCGCTCAAATGTAACGGGGCAAGTTTCCACTCCATCCATGCCAAAGTTCGTACATCTCCACGTCCACTCGCACTATTCCCTCTTGGATGGGCTCGCAAAAATTGACGACCTCATCGCACGCGCGAAGGAACTCAGCATGGAGGCGCTCGCACTCACCGACCACGGCAACCTCTACGGCGCCGTGGAATTTTATAAGAAGGCAAAGAGGGCGGGCGTCAAACCAATCCTCGGCGTGGAAACGTACCTCGCGCCGAATGGCCGTCTCTCCAAACGCCCGCGCTTGGATGAGACGCGCTACCACCTCACGCTCCTCGCTAAAAACGAAACCGGCTGGCGCAATTTGCTCTCGCTCGTGACCGCCTCGTACCTGGAGGGTTTCTACTACAAGCCGCGCGTGGACCGCGAGCTCCTCCTACGCCACCACGAGGGATTGGTATGCCTCTCCGGCTGTTACTCGGGAGAGATCGCAAAATTGCTCACCGCCCGGAAGTTCGCCGAGGCGGAGGAAGCCGCCGCGTGGTACAGCTCCGTCTTCGGCGAAGATTTTTATCTCGAGATCCAGCCGCATACCCCAGAACTCCACGCACCACTCGCCGCGCTCGGAAAAAAACTCGGCATCCCACTCGTCGCCACGCAGGACATCCACTACGTGCACGAGGACGACAAGACCGCCCACGAGATCCTCCTCGCGGTACAAACCAACAGCAAGCTGGATGACGAGGATCGCCTCTCCCTCAAACGCTATGACGTCTCCATGCGGAGCCCTGACGCGATGGTGGAATCGTTCAAGGAATTTCCCGAGGCAATCGCAAACACCGCCGCCATCGCCGAGAAGTGCAACGTCACCATTGAGCTCGGAAAGACGAAGCTTCCCCGCTTCACGGTGCCCGACGGCACATCCGCCGACGAATACCTCATCACCCTCGTGCACGAGCACACCGCCGGGCGCTATCCGGACACCACGAAGGAGATCGTGGAACGCATTACCCACGAGCTTGAGGTTATCAAAAAGACGGGTTTCGCCGACTACTTTTTGATAGTCCAGGATTTCATCCGCTGGGCAAAGGCGCACGGCATCGTGGTGGGCCCCGGCCGCGGCTCGGCCGCGGGGAGCATCGTTTCCTACATCCTCGGCATCACCAACGTGGACCCGCTCAAGTACGACCTTCTCTTTGAGCGGTTTTTGAACCCGGACCGCATCCAGGTGCCCGATATTGACATTGATTTCACCGATACGCGCCGCGACGAGGTCGTTGCCTACGTGAGGGAAAAATACGGAAAAGACCGCGTGGCGCAGATTATCACATTTGGGACTATGATGGCGCGCGCGGCGGTGCGGGACGCGGGGCGCGCTATGGGGTTCCCCTACGGGTTCTGCGACCAAGTGGCGAAGCTTATCCCCTTCAACGCACCCGTGAAGGACGCGATGGCCGCGGTACCAAAGCTTAAAACCATGTACGCGGAGAACCCGGAGGCAAAGCGTCTCCTGGACGCCGCGCAGAAACTGGAGGGCACCGCGCGCCATGCCTCGGTGCACGCGTGCGGCGTGGTGATCTCGCCGGAGCCGCTCACCAACTTCCTCCCGCTCCAAAAGGCGCCGCAGGGCGAGGATACCGTCATCACGCAGTTTGAAATGCACAGCGTGGAGGATTTGGGGCTCCTCAAGATGGACTTCCTCGGCCTGAAGAACCTCACTATCATTGAGCGCACGCTCCGCCTCGTCCGCGAGCTCCGCGGCGAGACCGTGAACATAGACGTGCTCCCCTTGGATGATACCGCCACCTTCAAACTGCTACAGCGCGGCGAGACCACCGGCATCTTCCAATTGGAAGGGCAGGGCATGACGAGGAACCTGAAAGAACTGAAGCCGACGACCCTGGAGGATATCATCGCCATAATCGCGCTCTACCGCCCGGGACCGATAGAACTTATCCCCCACTACATCAAGCGGAAGTTCGGGAAGGAGCAAATCACCTACCTCCACCCGCGCCTGGAACCCATTCTGAAAAAAACCTACGGCGTTGGCATCTACCAGGAACAGATGATGCGGATCGCGCGTGACCTCGCGGGGTTCACACTCGCCGAAGCTGACACGCTCCGCAAGGCCATCGGGAAAAAGATAAAATCGCTCCTGGATGATCAAAAAGAGAAACTCATCAAGGGCATGATAGGGCACGGCATCCCGCCCAAAACCGCCGAAGCCATATGGGAACTTTTCCCGCCCTTCGCCCGCTACGGCTTCAACCGCTCGCATGCGGCCTGCTACGCGATAATAAGCTACCAGACCGCATTCCTGAAGGCGCACTACCCCGAGGAATTCATGACATCGCTCCTTAACATTTCCTCGGGCGACATTGAGCGCATCACGTTCCTCGTCAGCGAGGCGAAGCGGCTCGGCATCGGAGTGCTCCCGCCGGACGTGAATGCCTCGGCGGAGGACTTCACGGTAGATGGCAAAAATGTCCGCTTCGGACTCCTCGCCGTGAAGAACCTCGGCGCGAATATTGTCCGCGCCGTCATTGAGGAACGGATGCGCGGCGGCCCCTTCGCGGACCTCTCCGATTTCCTCCGCCGCATCCAGCACCGTGACATGAACAAGAAATCGCTGGAGAGCTTGATAAAGTGCGGAGCGTTTGATTCCCTGGGCGTAGAGCGCGGCCAGGTTCTGGACAGCATTGACGATCTCATACGATTCAACCAAAGCGCGAAAAAACTTGCCGCTTCAAACCAGCACTGCCTCTTCGGCGGAAATGCGACGTTCGCCTCGGTGCGCCTGCGCCCGGGTGCGGCGGCCGACAAATCGCTCAAGCTGGCATGGGAAAAGGAACTCCTCGGCCTCTACCTCACCGATCATCCGTTCAACGCCTACCTCGCGAAGATCGGGAATGAAGTGAAACCCATCAAAGATGTGGTGAAACTTCCAAAAAGCGGCAACGGAAACGGTACCGGGCCGCGGCTACAGCTCGCCGGCATTATCTCCGGCATCCAAAAAATCATAACGAAGAAAGGCCAGCCGATGCTCTTTGTGACGCTGGAAGATCTCTCGGACAATCTGGAGGTACTCGTATTTTCGGAAACGCTCTTAAAGCATCCGCTCGTGTGGCAGGAGAACAAAGCGGTGATGGTTTCAGGACGCCTCTCGTGGCGCGACGAGGAACCGAAGCTCATCTGCGACGAGGTCCGCGAATTATAGAAACTTCCATTTTTTTATCATTTATAAACATTCTGTCCGATCGGACAGAATGTTTATTCTATACGATATCGTACTGCGTCGCCCGGAAAAATTTTATAAAGCCGAGCAGATCAAGTTCTCCAAGGGCCTCTATGAAATTCCTCGGAAGCGGCGATGGACCAACCCACACACTCTTTTGAAGTGGAACGAATCCGAGCTTCGTGAGTTCCTCGCGAAGCCATCGGCGTTTTCTGGAATACCGTTCCGGAATGTCGAATGCGACTATCATATCGCTGGCACGCCTTTTCCTTTGTTCATGTTTTTCCTTGCTACGGAAAAACTTTAGGAACCCGTCTTTCTTCGCGCGAGCAAAACGCGCGCGTAGAAAAGCACGCCCCCGTTCGGTGATGCGCCATATACCGCCGGCATTTTCAACCAACCCACGCTTATGGAGACGGGAAAGTGTTGTACGCAGGGTTGTCTCTTTTAGTGCGGTGTGCTGTTGAAGCGAGCGAGCGTTCCAAGTATCGCGGAAAGGGACTCCCCGTAATTGCCGCCGCATGAGCCGATACCCTTCACCATAACTTCCCAATACCGTAAGTATAATTTCTATCCCTCCCATTTTTATATTATAACCATTATAAACAAAACGTCCGATCGGACAAAATGTATA
>PCRZ01000036.1 GCA_002772205.1 Candidatus Jorgensenbacteria bacterium CG23_combo_of_CG06-09_8_20_14_all_54_14
CGGGACGCTCAGCGTCCCACGGAAATGTACTACGTTTATCAGTCCGAGGAGCGCGACAGCCTCTATTTTTTATCTTCCGGTGGCGCGGCGTGCGACGCATCTGGCGGCGCTCCGGCATTTTCGTTGTTTGCGGAAAGATGCTCCATTTTTTTCTCAAGCGTTTTTCCGGCTGCTTTCGCATTTTCCTCTATCGCAAATTTGCCCTTGAGGAATTTTCGGAAGAGCGTCTCGCCGCCGAAGACGAGGAAGATGATGACCACCACCCCGATCTCTATCTGGCGGAACACTTTCGTGTAGTGGAGGTAGGAGAGCCCTGACATGAGGGAGTAGGCAATGAGTGTCATGGCGCCGAACCACGCGAGGAGCCCCGCGAGGTACGACTTCAGGAATTTTCCGAACGATGTCTTTGACCAGCCAGTAAGGATGAGCACGATGAAGTTCACCCCGACGAGGAAGTGGGAGATGATAAACAGCTTTATGAGGTTCTCGCGGAGGTAGTGGGAGTAGTACTGGATGCGGCGGTTGGGCTTCAGCCGGCGGTACCACCGCCAGCCGAGGCGCGTGCGGCGGATGAGGCGGCCAGCGGAGAACACAATGAACTCTCCTACCACAAGGGTTCCCAGGGTGGCTATGAAGAACTCGCGCCACGGCAGGGCACCGGAGACCACGAGGAACATGGCGAGGAGAATGGTGATTTCCCCTTGGAAGATAACGCCCAAGCCGATGATAGCGTAGGTCCAGGAAGGGTATTGGCGCACGAGTTCAACCAAAACGTCAGCAACGTTGCCCATCCAGCCCATTATATACTATGATGGGAGGGTGCGCGGGAATATGATGGATTTATGGAAATATTGAAGCCCTTCGGCAGTAAGCCCTTCGACAAGTTCAGGGCGGTGAGCTTGTCGAAGCCGCTCAGGACTGTCGAACTGCCCCGCACGGTGCGCATGAAAGCGGTGCGCGCCCGCGGCCCCGGGGGGCAGCGGGTCAATCGCCGTTCAACAAAAGTCCAGCTGTGGGTGAAGATTGAGCACCTTCCCTTGCGGCCGGCGGAGCGGCGGCTTCTCCGGAAGAAACTGAAGGGGTGTGTGAACCGCCGCGGGGAGATTTGTGTGGAGAGCGAATCATCCCGCTCGCAGGAACTGAACCGCGATGCGGCGCTCCGGAAGCTCCAGGCAGTGATTGAGAGGGCACTCACGCGCCCGCGCCGCCGAATTTCTACCACACCGCCGCGGGGAGCGGAGGACCAGCGAATCAGGGAGAAGAAATTCGTGTCTGAGAGGAAACGTGCGCGCCGGGAGAGTTTTTAGGCAGTTGCCAGTTATTAGTTAATTGTTGTAAGTTAATTGGGTATGGTGCCTATAGTGTAAGGGCAGCACGGCAGTCTGTGGCACTGCAAGAATGGGTTCAAATCCCATTAGGCACCCACCAAAAATTATCCTGATAAAATCAGGGTAATTTTTTATACCCCTAATGGGAAATAGAACCGACAATCATTTGTATTAAAGAATTGTATTTTTTCTCGGTTTACCTATAATCAATATATGAATTTCGAAACGCCACAAAGTAACTCTGGGCAGAAAATTGAAGGGGAAGAAAAGCACGAAATTGATCATCAAATCTATAGATTAGATGTTCTTTTAGAACTGGCCGAGGAAGCTATTAAAAATAAATTAACCATTAGCAATGAACTTTCTGTGGAATTATCCAAAGATATTGAAGCCGCAAAAGCAA
Organism: Candidatus Jorgensenbacteria bacterium CG23_combo_of_CG06-09_8_20_14_all_54_14; assembly: GCA_002772205.1. Taxonomy (GTDB): domain Bacteria; phylum Patescibacteriota; class Minisyncoccia; order UBA6257; family GWB1-50-10; genus 20-14-all-54-14. Next base: position 1,732 of record PCRZ01000036.1, read on the forward strand.
AAGGGATAAACCTGGGCCAAATAGAGAACCTAGATGAACGATTAAATGTATTAAGTAAATTGGCTCCTAGGGCCGCGATTGAGGGGTCAATGCAACATTTAAGTGAAAATATCGAGGCAGGACCGGAAAATCGTCTTGGTCAAATAAGTTGGTACTGGGATAGCGTAGAGAAACTCCAGCAGAATGAAAACACCCTTGATATAGAAGAAAGAAATAGGCTCGCTGTACAGCTAAATGAGTTGGCTAAGAAAATTGGTATTGATAACGAAATTCCCCCCACAGAAGTTAGTTGATTAAATAAGTTACAATTTCATTCGGGAAAATAGTTTAATCTAGGCTGGGGATATAAACACGCCCATCCAACCTCCTAATCGCAGTTCTAACATCCTCCACGATTTGACCCCAAGAAACACCCCGCACGGGGAATTCGTTCTCCTTATAAAGGTCGTAAGGTGATAAGTGTGTAGATTTATGAATCGTTTAGTTTTTAATGTGACAGCGGGAGCGGTTGCCTTTGCGGTGGCGCTCCCTGTGTTCGCGGCGACTACCTCCACGCCGCTCCGGGAACGGGCGCGCGATATTCGCAGCAATGTGCAGGAGGAGGTACGCGGCATCAGGGAAAACCTGACACAGCGGGCGCAGGAAGCGCGCGAGAGCCTCACGGAAACATTCAAACAGGAGCGTGAGGCAATCCGCAGCGAGATTCGTACCCTTACTGCTACTTCTTCGATACAGGGAGTTTCAGGACTCGTGCAGACAAAGCGTGAAGAGTTCCGGAAACTCGCGGAAGCCCAGCGGGAGGAATTCAAGAAAGCAGTGGAGGTAAAGCGCGAGGAGGCGAAGCAGTTGATTAAAACGAAGAGGGAGGAACTCAAGAATCAGCTGCAGGTTCTCAATGATGAGCGGAAAGCGCAGGTGGTGGCGAAAATCTACGATAGCGTGAATGCGTTGAACGGGCGGCTCACCGCGCACTACCTGGCGGTGCTGGATCAGATAGACAAAGTGCTTATGAACGTGGAGAGCCGTGCTGACAAGGCGGCCGCCGCGGGCCGTGATGTGAGTGCAGTGCGTCTTACCGTCACCAGTGCCGAGGATTCTATCGCTGTGGCTCGCACGGCGGTGCAGGCGCAAGCTGCAAAGGTCTATAGCGTGGTGGTAAATGCGCCCTCGACGGTGCGGAGTGATGTGGGAGTGACACGCCAGGCGCTCTACACCGACCTCTCCGCGGTGAAGCAGGTTCTCACGGCAGCGCGTGATGCGGTGCATGAGGCGGCTGTGGTGCTCGCCCAAATCCCGCGTGTGGACGAGGAACCAGTTGCAGCGCCGGCACCAACCCCGGTTTCTAAACAATAATTGCTACTATGGATACATCAACACAAACGAGCGGCAGCACGGGCGCAAAAAAGACGTGGTGGGTTGTCGCGGCACTCGTCATTGTAGTGCTCGCCGCGGCTGCATGGTGGTTTTCCTCGGGAAATTCCACTACGGATGAGTTCTTGGGCGACACCAGTTCCGCGATAGATAGCCAACTCCAGAGCGTTAACATCGGCGACTTGGACAGTGAGTTTCTGGAGATAGATGCAAGTGTAGACGCGCTCTGAAGCCGCTTCAAAAAAACACTCCGGCCCGGGTCGGAGTGTTTTAGTTGTTCATGTTCAATACAATATATAGTACAATATAGTACAATAAAACCATGCTCACTTTGGAAGAAATGTTGTTGCGGCTTGCCATGGCGATAGTGCTCGGCGCCATCGTCGGGTTCGGGCGGGAACTCGCGGGGAAGGAAGCGGGGTTGCGCACCGACATTATTGTGGCAGCCGGCGCGGCGCTTTTCACGATCGCCGGCCTCTCGCTCCCGTACCTCATTGCTACCTCACCGGATAATCTGTCGGAGATAATCGCGCGGAACAGCGGTTTTCTCGCGCTTGTCGGGAATGTGGTGGTGGGGATCGGATTTTTGGGTGCCGGTATCATAGTGAAGGAGGGTGCGCATGTCCGCGGTATCACCACCGCCGCGAGTGTGTGGTTTGTGGCGGCGGTGGGGGTACTCTGCGGCATCGGCCTCCTCGCGTTCGCGGCGATTGCGACCGTGGGTGTCGCAGTGCTCTTGGAAATCCTGCGGCGCGTAGACCTCAAAAGATTCTCAAAGGAACCAGTAGTATTGGATGGCGAAGGGCCGCGGTAGTTTCCTGCCGCCGCGCGGAGGATACCCCGCCCCCGCGGCCGGGTGTCCTCTTATCCTATTTTATGAAGCGCATTTATCTTGACCATGCCGCTTCCACACCGCTCCTCCCCGAAGTGGCGCAGGCGATG
>PCRZ01000025.1 GCA_002772205.1 Candidatus Jorgensenbacteria bacterium CG23_combo_of_CG06-09_8_20_14_all_54_14
TCCCTACTATTCCCCGTTCAACTGCAGGCCGAAAACCCGTTCAGCATTCTTCGCTATCTGCTCCGCCGTCGCTTCCGCCGTCATCCCATTCAGTTCCGCAAGCTTCTTCACCACCTCCACCACATATGCCGGCTCATTCCTTTTCCCACGGTACGGCACGGGTGCTACGTATGGCGCGTCGGTCTCGGAAAGAATGCGTTCCGGCGGAATAATTTTAATAACTTCGTCATAATCGCCGAGCCTGCCCGCCTTTGGCGGGAACGTGATGACCCCGCCGAACGTGAAATAAAATCCCATATCAAGAAGTTTCTTCGCGTCGCCGAGTGTGCCGCTGAAGAAGTGAATGACACTAGGATTTAGGCGCGAGGCGTTAGGCGTTAGGATAGAGATCAAATCCGAAAATGCGGAGCGACAGTGGATCATAAGCGGTTTTTGGACTTCATGTGCAAATTTTATCTGTGCTTCAAATGCCTCCCGCTGCTTTTCTTTAATCCGCCGCACCTCCTCACCAGAAAATCCCGATTCTTGTCGGGGTGCTCGCTTTTGTAACTCCAACACACGGTCGGAGACAAAAACGGCATAGTCCAACCCGCATTCTCCGATTGCGACCACCTTCGGGTCCTCCGCCAGTTTCCGGTAGTACTCGTGGTCGAATTCTTCGCCGCGGCCCGCAAACCCCCGCGCTGCCTCCCCGCCGCCCAGCTCTTGCACGTCATGGAATGATTTCCCGGTGTGGACCGGATGGAGTCCGACGGCTGCCCAGACATTCTCGTGCACACGGGCAACCTCAACCGCCTTCAGTGATGTATCGCGCTGGGTACCCACCGTAATCATTCCTACGCCCGTTGCGCGGGCGCGCGCAAGAACCGCATCGCGGTCGGAATCATACGCGGCGAACTGCGCGTGGGTGTGCGCGTCAAAGTACTGAAACTTCATCAGGAAGAAATACGCGGAAAAAGCGCGGGGCCGCGCGAAACCGTGATGGTGTGATCACTCCACGCGATCTGCTTCGTGATCTTCTCGCTCGTACCTGGGAGGAACGGGAGGAGGAGCGCCGCGACATTGTCCACCACCGTGACCAAACTGAAAAGTACCTTCTTGTCTGGTACCGCCCACGGTTTTTTCTCATTCACATAACGGTCTCCAGCACCGATGAGCTCCCAGATTGCGGCAAGCGCCTCGTGGAACCGGTACCCGGCGAGCTTCGCCGTCATCGCCTCCTGCGCGCGCGCGACGGCACCTGCGAGCATAGGGTCCACGTCTTTTTCAAAATCGATGCGCGTGCCGTTCAGGCGCTCCGCGAGGGTGAGCACACGGGAAACGAAGTTCCCAATGCCGTTCGCGAGGTCTGCCTCATAGCGCTCAGCAAACTTCTCCCACGTGAAATCCCCATCCTCAAAGGGATTCACGTCGCGCGCGAGCCAGTAGCGGAGCGCGTCGGTGCCGTACTTTTCTACCACTTCAAATGGATCTATAACGTTTCCAAGAGATTTGGAAATTTTTTGTCCTCCCACTGTCAAATAACCATGCACCACTATTTGTGTGGGGAGTTTTAGGCCTGCAGATAGAAGCATCGCAGGCCAATAAATGGCGTGAAAACGCAACACCCCCTTCCCGATGAGATGAGTGATTGAGCTACCTCCTTCCCAAAACCGCCTGAACCGGTCGGAATTCTCAGCATAGCCCAGTGCAGTGATGTAATTCGTAAGCGCATCGAACCAAACGTATTGAATCTGTGTTTCGTCTCCAGGCACCAATATACCCCAATTTTTCGCCCGCTCGCGCGAACGCGAAATGCTGAAGTCCTGCAGCCCCTCCCGAATGAAAGAGAGGACTTCGTTTTTTCTCGTTTCCGGGACAACTCTCAATCGGTCGCTTTCGATCAGTTCCTCTAAAGTTTTTTGGTAATTGGTAAGGCGAAAAAAATAATTTTCTTCCTCAATGTCCTCGATTGGAGCGTTCGGATGTTCGGGGCAATGCTCGTTCACGAGATCTTTCGAGGTTTTGAACTCTTCACATCCAACGCAGTAAAGGCCTCGATACGATTTCTTATAGATATCTTTCTTTGCTACTAACCAAAATTTCTGTGCACCCGCCCGATGTCTCGGTTCGGTGGTCCGGACAAAATCATCCCATGAAAGATCGAGGGTCTTTTTGAGGCTCTTGAACATCTCTGCATTCCGCGTTACCAATTCTTCGGTCGAAATTCCTTCTTGTTCCGCTGCGAGCACATTCTTCAACGCGTTTTCGTCTGTGCCCGTCAGAAAGAAAACGTCGTCTCCTTGAAGGCGCCGGTAACGCGCAATGATGTCCGCCTGCACGAGTTCGAGCGCGAAACCCAAGTGTGGTTTTGCATTCACGTATGGTATGGCGGTCGAGATAAAGAAAGTTTTTCCCATGGGTCTCGGTCTACACATTTCTACATATTAATAGAACCGAATTGTTTGTTCCTTATCGTTATGTTCTTGAGAGCTTCCGAAAGTGCTCGTTTCTTATCAGTGTGCCGCATAAGAGGTTGCAATGCGGTGAGAATCATTTGCACTGACTTTTTCCGACCACAGGTTAGATGATGATAATCCGCGCTGCGGACATACCCGTCCTTGTCTTTATAGCCTTGGAGATGGTCGGATACAACACTTCCGACCTGGATCCCTAACTTTTCCAGATTACTTTTAATTCGAGAAAGCAGTTCATGGTTATAGTTCCCCCAGCTTACGAACGCTTGGTTTCTAGATATAAAGACACTACCCTCTGCGTCGGTAAAACCGGCGAGAAAAGACAGGAAATGTTCATTCTTGCTGAAAACCCAATTGATTTTTAGACGCTCGTCCGTCAAAAGAAAACCGAAAGAGAGGTCAACAAACGCCTCAACAAATATCTTTCCCTCTCTATTCCTTTGACCGACCCACACGCGCCCATATGGAGAGAATAAGCTTTTTATGAGTTTGATCTGGGCTGGTTTCGTGCTCGCGCACCCTATTGAAATTGTTTTACTTCTTTCGCCGCCATGCCGACGCACTCGCAAATCGCCTATTGTAAACCCTAATAGATACGCTCTGTCGCAATCATCTCCCTTGTAAGAATCGCGGGGATATTTTATATGTGCAGTAGCGAGGTCCCGGGGAACAATGCCGCACTTTTTGAGACGCGCGTACGCTGTGCTCCGCGAAAAACCGGTGAGGCGCTCGATTGTCCACGTTGAAAGCTTCTTTTGGACGTACAAATCTTGTAGGGTATCTGCCGATAGTGTCGCAGTCGATACTTTTACCATACCATCGGATATTACACCATTCCCTTCCGGTCGCGTTTCTGCTCGGCTAGATAATTGAAAACCTCCTGCGACATGACCGCGATGGGCACCGAGAGCACAATGCCGACGAAGCCGGCCACCTGTGCCCCCGCGAGGAGCGAAAAAATGACGATCACCGGGTGCACCTGCATGGACTTCCCCATCACGTAGGGGAAGAGGAAATGATTCTCAACCTGCTGGAGGAGCACGAAGAAGATGACCGCGTAGAGGCCGAGGGAGAACGAATCCGAGAGCGCCACAATGAACGCAATGAGGCCGGTGATAACGGGACCCACGAGCGGCACGAGCTCGAAGAGCGCCGCCACGATACCGAGGACAAGCGCGTACGGCACCCCGAGCGCCCACATCCCCACCCCGACCAACACGCCCATAATGAGGCTCAACCCAAGCTGCGCCGTGAACCAGCGCCGAATCTTCACCTTGAAGCGGTCAAAGATAGCGAGCATTGCCCGCTCGTAGGCGTCGGGGAGCAACACCTTCAAAAGCCGCTCGGTCCCCCGCTCCTCCAAGGTGAGATAGAACGAGATGATGAGCGTGCTTATGATGAGCACCGCGCGCCCGAAGACGCCCCCGATGGCGCCAGAAAGAGAAAAGTCAGCGGAGGAGAGGAACCCGAGGGCGCGATTCAGATCACCCGAGAACCCCGAGAGCGCCGTCTCCGAAATGCTAAAGCCCACCGAGGAGAGCGCCTGGTTCATATGGCCGAGGAACCCTCCCATCTCCCGCACCACGACCGGGACCGCTACATAGAACACCGCGGTGAGCGCCAGGATACCCAAGATGAAGATAAAAATAGTGGCGAGGAACCGCGGGAACCTTGCGCGCTGGAGAAATGAGACGAGAGGGTCCAACCCCAACGAAATCACCACGGAGATGAGGAACACCCCGACCGGCGCGCGGGCGAGGTAGAGCACGTAGAGGATGAGGAAGGTGAGGACGATGCGCCAAATCGTCTGCCACCCGAGCTCAAAACGCGAGGACTCCGATTCCATGGTTATACTTTCACTATATCAAGAAATGAGCGGTCTTTGAACGGGCCTATCAAGGCGAGGTTCAGGCGGTCGTTGGTAAAGAGCACCCGTGCCACCGCGCGGATATCCTCGGCGGTAACCGCCTGGAGTTTCGCCGCGAGCGTCCGTGGATCTTGGAGCGGCATCCGCATAATCTCCTCTCCGGCGTAAAAAGCCGCGAGGGCGTCCGAGGTCTCAAGGGAGAGGAACAGATTCCCTGTCACGTGGTCCTTGGCGCGCTGGAGGTCCGTGGGGCTCACGGCCTCATCCTTGAACCGCGCGAATTCCTTCAAAGACGCCGTGATGACCTCCGGGAGTTTTTCGTGGTGCACCCCCGCATCCATAACCACGAGACCGTGGTCGGAGTAGAGATCGGCGGAGGCATGCACATAGTAGGCGGCGCCGAGCTCCTCGCGCACCACCTGGAAGAGACGTGAGCCCATCCCGCCGCCCAAAATGTCGGTGAGGAGCTGGAGTGGATAGCGGCGCTCGTCAAAAATATCAAACGCGCGGAAACCCATCACAAGGTGGGTCTGGTCCACCTCTTTGAAACGGACGAGTTCGCGGGGTTTTTCCTGCGTTTCCACCACCTTCAGTTTCTGCCCCTTAGCGCCGGTGCTTAAACCCCCGAAGTGTTTCTCAATGAGCGAAGTAACTTTTTTCTCATCTCCGCCAAAGGCGGATCCGCCTCCGGCGGAGAACCCGCCTGCCGCCACCACCGCGGTCGCGGGAGCAAGGTAGTGCGCGCCGCGGTATTTCAGAAAATCCTCACGCCCCACGCGGCGGATAACCTCCTTCGGCCCCGCGATGGACCAGCCCGCGGGCTGGTCGCCGTAGACAAGTCCCATAAAAAGCTCCGCCACCTTCCGCTGGGGAAGGTCCTCATACATATTGATCTCACCGATGATGACGCCGCGCTCCTTCTCTATCTCCCTTGCGTCAAAGACGGGGTGGAGATAAAGGTCGGCGACGATATCCAGCGCCCGCTCAAACGATTCGTTCCGCACCTTCGCGTAGTAGCTCGTGGACTCCTGCGAGGTGAAGGCGTTGTACTCGGCCCCGAGGCCGTCCAATTCGTTCGCAATGTCAATGTGGCGCGGCCGCTTCGTCGTTCCCTTGAAGCACATGTGCTCCAAAAAATGCGAGATGCCGTTTACTTCCTTCGTCTCGTACTTGGACCCCGCCTCCACCGCCACCATCACCGTCGTCGCCAAACTCTGCGGCTCAGGGACAAGGATGACCCGGAGGCCGTTTTTGAGAATTAGTTTCTTGAAGGGTTGCATATGGAGTGATGATACGGGAAGGAGGAAAAAACCGCAAACCATTACAGGCGAAACAAACCATATGGGGAGAAGGGGGGTGCTACAGTTAACTGTAGCACCCTGTTTGTTAACCCTCTTTTAACTCGTCTCCTCCTCCAAACGTTCTGAGAGATACTTCTTCAGCTCTGCGATTTTCACTCTCTCCTGCCTCGTCGTATCGCGGTCGCGCACCGTCACATCATTCTTCTCCAGCGAGTCGAAATCCACGGTTATGCAGAAGGGAGTCCCTATTTCGTCCTGCGCGTAGTAGCGCTTCCCGATGTTGCCGCGGTCGTCCCACGCCACATTCCACTCCTGTTTTAGTTCTTCATATATTTTCCGCGCAAGCTCCACTAACTGCGGCTTGTTCGCGAGGAGCGGGAAGACCGCCGCCTTCATGGGCGCTATCTTTGGGTGGAATTTCAACACAATCCTGTCCTCTTCCTCGTGGTACGCGTCGCAGAGGAGCGCGAGCGCGATACGCTCCACGCCCGCCGACGGTTCAATCACATACGGGAGATAGCGCTCTTTTGTTGTTTCGTCAAAGTAGGTCAGGTCCCTCCCAGAAAACTTCGCGTGTTGGGTAAGGTCAAAGTCGCCTCGGTTCGCCACACCTTCAATCTCCTGCCAATCTCCGCCAGAGGCGTGCTCCAGAGGCGCATCCGCCTTAGGCGGAGATCCGCCTTCGGCGGACATTGGAAACTTATACTCAATATCCGTCGTCGCTTTTGAATAGTGCGCGCGCTCCTCCTTTTTCTGCTCGCGCTTGCGGATGTGCTTCAAACCGATGCTCTCATACCACTTGAACCGCCGCTCCACCCACTCATCAAAATATTTTCCGTCCTCGCCGGGTTTCACAAAATACTCCAGTTCCATCTGCTTGAACTCGCGCGTGCGGAACACAAAGTCGCGCGGGTTGATCTCGTTCCTGAACACCTTTCCAATCTGCGCGATACCAAATGGAATCTTGACACGATTCGTATCCAGCACGTTTTTAAAATTCACGAAGATGCCGCCGGCGGTCTCCGGCCGCAGGTAAGCCACGGACGAAGAATCCTCCGCAGGCCCCACGTGGGTTTTGAACATCAAATTGAACTGTTTTGGTTCTGTAAAATTACCCTTTGCGCCGCAGGTCGGACAAATGGTTTCATTAGAAATTAGAAATTCGAATTTAGAAATTCCGATTTCGTTACTACGAAATCGGCCGTGGCATTTCTTGCATTCCACAAGCTCATCCGCGAAGCCGCTCACGTGGCCGGAGGCCTCCCACGCCTTCGGGTTCATAATCACTGCCGCATCAATTCCCACCACATCGTCCCGGAGCTGGACGGTATCCCGCCACCACGCCCACTCAATATTCCACTTGAGTTTCACTCCGAGGTGCCCCCAATCGTAGAAGCCCGCGAGCCCACCGTAGATGTCCGAACCGGGGTAGATAAACCCACGCCTTTTTGCCAATGAGACAACTTTTTCGAATGTATCCATAATCAAAGTAGAAATCCTAAATCACAAATTCCAAATAACAAATAAATTCCAATGACCGAAATTCTAAAACATTTCGAATTTGGAGTTTGGAGTTTGGTGCTTGTTTGTTATTTGGTGCTTGGTATTTGGAATTTACCTCTCTACGGTATCACCCTCCCTATCCCCTCGCCAACCGTGCGGTCGTCGGGGAGCGCCGTGGTGAACCCCGCATCTCGGCTCGTGAGTTCAAGACCCGTGAAATCGTCGGTGGTCCTCAGGGTGGTCTCCCCCATGAGTGGCTGGTACTGCCCCACCTCGGTCACGTCCGGTGTCGCGCGCACCTGGAACACCGCCTCAATGGGGTCGGAGATGACCCCCTTGGTCGCCGCGATCTTCTCTATCTGCCACGTCACCTCGCTCCTCCGCTCGTTCCAGAGCGGCACCGCGTCAATACTGCTCTTCACGAGCCCCGTCCACGTGACCCCCGACTGGAGGAACGCGCTCACCGCTACGTTCTTCACGTCCGTGCCGTAATTCCGAATCACCCAGTGGATGGTGTACTCGGTCGGCTGCCCCACCTGCGGGGGCAGTTTCCCCTGGTTCAGCATCCCCGCCGCCACGTCCCGGAAGAACGCCTGCGCATACACCACAGTGAGACCCGCCACTTTCGTCTCCATGCTCGCCAGGGCGGTCGTCTTGTCCGCACTCAAATAGTACGGCACCGAGGGGGAACTCGCTTCCGCCTGTACACGGAGGAAGAAGTTCTTGTCGGAAGGCCTCCGGATGGGGAACGAGGGTTTCAGGCGCACGGTGGCGCGTACCTCGCCCGACGCGCCGGGGTCCAAGAGGCGGAACGGGGGTGTGTTCCCGGCGTTCCACGTGAGGGTATTGGCAAGCGAATCAATGCGTGCATCGGTGTCCAGGGTTGTGAAATTAAAGAGTTCTCCGGAGAGCGAGAGTTTTAAAACCACATCGGCGAGCGCGATGCCGCTCTCGTTCCGGTAGGAAACGGTGTAGGTGAGCATGTCCCCCGCGCGCGCCACGTAGTCACTGCGGCCGTTCACGAGCACCTGGAGGTTCACCGGCGCGGGCGCCAAGGCAAGCGCCACGTTTTCCTCTGCAAGTAAATACTCTTCGCCGCCGAAGTTCGCAATCACGGTGACGGGCAGGGAGAATTGCGCCTCGCCCACTCCCGTCAAAACCCCCTTCACGCGAAGCACGCCTTTGGAACCCGCGTTGAGCGCTCCCAGCCGCCAGGAGCTGTCCAAGGAATCGGGGTTTGCGGAAGCCGATTGGAAGCTGAACCCGTCCGGATACTTCATGCGGAGCGTCACGTCGGAGAAATCAAATCTGGAGGCGTTCTCATATCCCACTTCCAGTTCAAATGCCGAACCGGAGATCACCCGCTCCGGCTTTGTCACTGCGAGCTTCACCGCCGCGCGGTTCACGATAATCTCCTTCTCCGCGCTCGCCTGGAAACGGCTCCGCCCGCCCGTGCCGTAGGAGAGCGTGACGTTCGCTTTTTGGAGCGAATCAGGCAGTCCCACCGCGAGGAGACGGAATGTTTTTTTCGCCACCGTCCGTCCGCCGATGTCGCCGATTGACTCGCTGGTTATCGCGCGGTTGGTCCCGATGTTGTCTACGGAGACAAGTCCCGCGGGCAGGTTCAGGGAAAGCGTCGCGTCGCGAATTATCTCGTCAAGCTGATTTTCCACTTCCACCTTGAGCTCAAAGGGCACACCGCGGTAGATCTCGGATGGAGCGTAGAGTGTGAGTGTGATACCCTCCCCGCCGCCCCCGGAACTCAAAATAAGAACAACTGCTCCCACGGCGAGAAATAAAAGCACCCCCACTGCCGCGAGCATCCACCAAAAAAACGGGTGGCGGCGCTTTTCTCCCATTTCCTCGCGTTGCCACTCCTCCAGGACAGCGGGAGTTCCGCGCTCCATCTCCCCGCGGGGGCGCGGCGCGGCGCGGGGGCGGGTGCCCTTTTCTTGCTCGGCATACAAACGTTTCTCTAAATCATCAAGAGACATGGAAGTTGCGATACTAATATACTAATGCATACGAATTATACGAATAGGCGGGAGAGGATTATTAATTTTCGGAAGTCGGACTTCCGAAAATGGGAAGTCCGACTTCCCTAACATTGATATATTAATATCGTATTAGATGTATATTACCTCAACATCCTTAAATTTCCCACGGCAGGAGCCGCAGAGGAATGATTGTGTAGATAGCACAAAGCAGGCGGGGTGTTTCCTGCCGCATACCTCACAGGCGGCGTGGAGCGGATCATATCCCAGCAGTTTCAGGATAGTACCCACATCCACGCGCGCAGCGACGAACGAACGCACCGCGGAGTGCCAGAGACGCAGGTCCGGCGCCTCGCGGGGGAGGAGGTAGGAGAGGAGCGCGAGGAGCGCGAGCGCGCGGGAAAATTCCTTCGGGTTCCGGCGAAGCTTCGTGAAACGTTCCCCGCTCACCGCGTCGGTCACCGTGTACGCGTTCTTTTTCACGAGGCGGACCACCGCGAGATTCCCGACATTAAGGTGCGGCGCGAACTTGGAGAGCACGCGCCGTCCCCCCACCACGCGCGCCTCAAGCACTCCGAGTTCCTTCGTGAAAAGACACGCGAGGCGATCCCGTTCCCATGAATCCCTTACCCCCAACACCAGCGCATGGACGATATATTCTCTCATCCCGTTAGAGATAGTCCCGTTAGAAATCCGCCCTGTAGCCGCACGGCAGCAGCCGCTAAGGAGCGGCTTATTTCTAACGGGACGTGGTGTCCTGTCAAATTTGACCTTTGGCAATGTTGACACTCTTTATGGGGCATATTTATTTCTAAAATTTAAGTTATCTCCAACGGGATTTATGATACTGCATCCTTCGCTTTCGGCGTTACCCAGAACCCAAGCTTGAAACGCCCCCCGAGCATCATGCGGGTCTGCGCCTCAAGCGCGGGCACCGCGCTCCAGAATATAAAAGTAATGGGGATGAGGAACCACTGGAGGAGGTAGTAAACGTAGTGGCGGAACTTCAGGGGCTCGCCGGTGGGGAGCGGCGGGGTGAGAAAGATGCTCACGAACGCAAAGGTAACGATACCCACCACGCTCAAGTTGATGAGAAATCCGGTGACGCCGGGGAGATTTGTGGAAAGCACCGAGTGGCGAAACGCATCGCCCCCGAGGAAATTGGGGAGCCACCCGAAGAGAAAGATGATGAATGAGCTCGTCGCCCACGAGTGGAACCCCTCGGTGAGCAAAAAGGCCCAGAAAAATTTGCGCCGCAGGGGAAGCGTCTTGTCGCGGACGAACTGTGAGAAGACAAAGGGGATATTCTCAATACCCCATGCCCATCGCCTCTGCTGTTTGTAGAGATTTTTCAGCGCCTCCGCGGTTGTGGAGCCGGAGACAGCATCCATGTAAATCGGGTAGAAGAGTGGAACCGTGCGCCAGTCGCCGCCGTAGTGGGTGAGGCACTGGAAGAAAATGCGCGAGTCCTCGGAAACGATGTCGGTATTCCAAAAACCCACCTCCACGAGCGGCTCGAGCGGTATGCTATGCCCGGAAAAGGTTACCAACTGTTCATGCCGCGACTGCTGCATGAACTGCCAGAACGTGGCGACGAACGCGATGAGACGCGCAAAAATGGGTACGTTATGGATATTATTGGTAAATAGGGGGATCGGCTGGTAGCTCGCATGGTCGCCGTGCAACTCGGAAAGAAAATGGTAGGTGAGCACGCCGAAATAATCCCGCCCGGGGCGGGTGTCAATATCAAAGACCGAAACCAGCACGTGTGTATGGGGAATCGCGCGGCGGTCGATGAGTTCCTCAAGCGCCCGCTTCACCGCCCACGTTTCGTTCGCCCCTTTCCCCTTGAGCTCTCCGGAGATGCCGTCCGGGTGGACGGTCGTGAGCAGCCCGCCGAAGACCTGACCAAACTCTTCCTTGATGCGGGCGGCAACCGCCGCATCCACCTCGCCTCCCCGCTCCTCGGTGGCAAGCACCACAAGAAGCTTATCCAGCGGGTAATGCTGGTTCGCTAAGCTCTTAAAAGTCCCCCGCGCCACCTCATACGGCTCACGACACATAGGGAGCACCACGAGGTGGAATACCTCATCCCAGCGGCGCGGTTCCCGGTCGCGGTAGGGAAGCACCATGAGCTTCGCAAGCCAGTCAATTTTTAAAAATTCCCGCGTCCGCGCAAAGGAAAAGCGGAGGTGGAAAAAAAGGTAGACGGTTTTGAGGAACCAGTGGAGATCGTAGAGCACAATAAACACCGCCACCGCCACCGGCAGTTTCCATGAGAGGAAAAGGAGGCCGAGGAGCGTCCCCCACGAGAGCGCTCCGGGGAGCAGTTCAAAAAGGCGCGTCATGCCGTTTTTATTTGCGAACGCAGCGAGCGACTACCAAGCCCTTCAGTAGAAGAGGAACATCCCACGCGCCTGCTCAACACTCCAGAGGCCTCCGCCGGTGGTCATAAGGAGGAGCGCCGCCGCCGTGATCAGGAGGTTAAATTCATACCCACCCGCGAGACCTTTCCCGCGCTTCACCTTGAAAATGATGATGAGAAATTGGAGGAATACGAAAAGCGCCGCGAGCTGGGTCAAGAATCCCACGATGATGAGGAGGCCGCCCGCGCACTCCACGGCGCCGGCGACCGCCGCCCAAAACGCGCCGGGCCTGAACCCCATCGCCGCGGATCCTCCCCCAGTCGCTTTGAGGTTTTTGAGCTTCGGAAGTCCGTGGACGATGAGGATGATCCCGAGGACCACCCGCAGGGCGAGAAGCCCCCAATCATAAAACACAAAAAGTGGTTGAATCATAAATATAGTATGAAGTATTTAGTATTAAGTATAAAGTACGCGACTTTTTTCATAGTATACACCTTTTTACCATAAAAATAAAAGCGCCCGCCCTCTGTTTTTCACGGAGAGAACAGGCGCATGAATGCGGCGAAGCGCGAGGAGAGAAGCGCGCGGAACGTCTGAAAATATTCCAGGACAAGCACGGCCTGGACCGGTGAGAACAACAGATTTGCCGCCATCTGGAAAATAAATGCCGATGCCACCTCCGCTTTGATCGCTCCTACCTCCGCCACGGTTTTCGCCGCAACCCCAATTCTTCGGAATCGTTTCATGGGTTTCCCTCTCTCTCAAATGAATGTGATGAACTGGAACAAATCTTATACAGACCTTTCCTGCCTGTCAAATAGCGCCGCATTCCGCTACCATAACGGGATGAATCCCGTTAGAGATAGGTTGTTGCAAACAACCGTAAAACAACTGTTTTTCATCGCTAATACATTCTCTCTATTTTTGAACACCGGATTTCACAACATTATTTAATTATCTCTAACGGGATGAAAATACTCGCCATTGAAACTTCCTGCGATGAGACCGCGCTCGCTATCCTTGAGGCGGAGGGCGGCCTTCGCGCTCCGCGGTTCAAAATTCTTGAAAACCTCGTCTCTTCCCAAATCGCCATCCACCGCCCCTACGGCGGCGTGGTGCCGAACCTAGCGAAACGAGAACACTTGAAAAATTTGCCGATTCTCTTTCAAAAACTATCCCCTAAACCCTATACCCTAAACCCTGATGTCATTGCCGTCACCGTAGGCCCCGGTCTGGAGCCCGCGCTCTGGACCGGCATTGTTTTTGCTGAGCAACTCAGCAAAAAACTTAAAACTAAAAACTTAAAACTAAAAACTATAGGTGTAAATCATTTAAATGGTCATTTGTACAGTTTTCTCCTGACTGAAAAAGTTAATAGTCATCAGTTATCAGTTAAAAGTCTATTCCCCGCCATCGCCCTCATCGTGAGCGGGGGCCACACCGTCCTGCTTAAGATGGAATCGCTCACTAAAATGAAAAAACTCGGCGAGACACGCGATGATGCGGTGGGCGAGGCGTTTGATAAGGTGGCGCGCCTTTTGGAGCTCCCCTATCCGGGCGGCCCTGAGATAGAGAGGATCGCGCGGGAGGGGAACCCCCGCGCCATAGCGTTCCCCCGCCCTATGCTACACGCGAAGAACTATGATTTCAGTTTCTCGGGATTGAAAACTTCTGTCCTCTACTATCTGCGTGACCAACGACTAACAACTAACAACCAACGACTAAAAACTAAAAGCTCCTACCTCCGTCCGGCTACGGACGGGCAGGTAAAGCTCGAAGCTGACATCTCTGCTTCCTTTCAAGCGGCCGCCATTGACGTGCTTGTCGCAAAAACGGAGCGCGCGGCGCGGGAATTTAAAGCAAAATCCATTATGCTCTCCGGCGGCGTCGCGGCAAATTCCGCGCTCCGCGAAAAGTTGTCAGTCGTTAGTCGTAAGTTGTCAGTCAATTTCTTCGCTCCCCGTATGTCCCTCAACACCGACAACGCCGCCATCATTGGCGCCGCCGGCTACATTGCCTGCCTCTGCAAAGAAAGGTTGCCGCTCTCCGCAGATGGGAATCTAAACCTCTGACCGCGCTTTGCAAAAGATGAGATACATCGGTGACACTTCGGTGTTGCCCGATGACCTTCTCAAGACGACTCAATAATCGGGGCGGAACGAGGTACGCTGGGTGCATGATGCCCACCTCACTCGTTCTGCCGGGGGCTGCCTCCCTCGCACCCCTCCCGCGCCTCTCGCGGGAGGCAAAGCGCCGCCCTGACCTGCCGTCACTTCGGCATTTCCCGTCAGTGCTTGTACAAGTGGAAGCGCCGATACAACCCATTCCACCTTGAATCCCTTGAGGAGCAGAGCCGGAGGCCCAGGAGGACGCGGCAGTGGGAGGTCTCCCGCACGGAGGAGTTTCGCATCCTTGCTCTCAGGAGGGCTCATCTCCGCTGGGGGAAGATGAAGCTCAAGGTTCTCTACCAACAGGCATACGGCGCCCCAATCTCCTCCTGGAAGGTCCAGCGAGTCATTGAGAAGCACCTCCTCTACTTCCACCCAAAGAGGAATCTCCTGTTGCAGAAGAAACGCAGAGCCAATCAGCCAAAAAAGCGCATCACGGAACTCAAGAAGGAGGTGCGCACCGGGTTCCTCGTCGCCCTCGATACCATGGTGAAATACTGGGCTGGGGCGAAGCGGTACATTCTAACCGGCATCGATACCCATTCCAAGATCGCATTTGCCCGCATGTACGTCGGCCATGGTTCGGCGCACGCCGCTGATTTTCTCCGCCGGCTCCACTATCTTTTTGAGGGGAAGATTGAAAATATCCAGACCGACAACGGGAGCGAGTTCGCGAAGGACTTCCATGACGCCGCAGTCGCGCTTGAGCTTCCTCACTACCTCTCCCGCCCGAGGACCCCGACAGACAACCCTTTTGAGGAGCGGTTCAACCGCACACTTGATGAAGAGTTTATCCAAATGGGGAATATGACGTCCGACTGCGAGGCCTTCAATCGGAAACTGACCGAGTGGCTTATTGAGTACAACTTCAAAAGACCCCACCAAGCCCTTGGCTACGAGGTACCGGTCGAGTACCATTACAAGTACCAGAAAGTGTCACCGAT
>PCRZ01000045.1:0-13417 GCA_002772205.1 Candidatus Jorgensenbacteria bacterium CG23_combo_of_CG06-09_8_20_14_all_54_14
GGAGAGTGAAACGGATAGAGAGATAGTGAAACAGGCAGAGGGAGGGTGAAAGTATAAATTCGTAAAACTATGTCCTATTGGACGGCCGTCCAATGGGACATAAAACAAGATAGAACCAAATAAATGAAAAACAATGAAAAACAAAGTTCAAGGTGTTACACTAATACCTATGGACGAAAACGCTAAAAAAATGGAGGCGCTCGCGGAGAAGATCCGCGCGCTAAAAGAAAAGGGCACGGTTGACCTCTCCTCTGACGAGGATCTTTCCATCGCCATCATGAACCTCGTGAGCTTGGAGGAACATTTTTTCTTCACCGCGGAGAAGACAGGGAAATCGGATTATTTCGACCTCCTCAAAGAAACCCGCGAGCTGCGGAAGAAACTTCTAAGGAAGATGATGCCGCGGAACGAGGGCGAGACGTGGTGCATCTCAAAACATCTGCTTGCCGCCACCATGCGCCTCATGGAGGTGGGCACGAAGGCGTTTGGGGAGGGGAAGCGCGAGGAAGCCGAAGAACTTTTCGGACATGCCTACCGTATCTACGCGCTCTTCTGGGGCCTGCGCCTCAAGCTCATTGACACGGGTGATGTGAAGAGAATCGCAGACGATAAGCTGAATATTCACGATGAGAAGGGGATGAAAAAGCCGTGGACCTTGGAGGATATCTTGGAGAAGCTCGTGGACTGCTGCGATGAATAGATTCGCTTTGATTGAGGTTGTTTGCAACAGTTTTATAGAGATTTAGCTATTCTCATTCTATTTTTGTGATTTTTATTGCCTTTCCATGAATGATTGCTTCTGTGATTTTTTTGTAGGCTGAGGATAAAATTCTCTGAAAAGTGCTCTGAGAAGTATTCATCTTTTTAGCCGCTTCCCCCTGCTCTAAATCTTTTATGTTTCTCAATCTTAAGGCCTCTGCTTCTTCAGTAGTCAACTCAATCACTTCTAATAACCTCATGGGTACACCTTGAGGTTTGAAATAAGTCACATTTGGATTAAATTGTATTCTTCTGCAAAGTCTTGGTCTTGGCATAATTTATTATTGAAATAATTTGAATAAGTTGATAATCTTTAATTAAAGAATACTCCCAGCCCTCCCGAAAGGAAGGGCTGGGTTCTCAACCTTCTTTAGTTGTGGGCGCCTAGTTCGGCTAAACGTTCTTTAACTGCTTTCAACTCGTCTTCCAAAATCTTTACTTCTTCCGCCAGCACTTGCTTTTCGTCTTTTTGCGACACTTGAGAGCCGAATCTCCAGAATCTGCCGAACCCTCGCCCAAAACCTCTTCCCCAACCTACACCGCCTCCACAAGGTCCCATACCCCAGCCAGTGCCAGGGCCAAAACCCAAAGGCCCAGTCCCATTTTGTCTTGGCATAACTTTATGGGTATTATTACTTAGCAGATAGCCCGACCTTTGAACCGACTATCTATTATGAATGTATACCCATAACTATATTCTCGTCAATGCCTAAGTTATCCACACTCCAATGACCAAATCCGTTGTCATCATTATCATTATTCTTGTTGTCGCGATAGGTATTGCTGCGCTACTCGGCACTTCCGGGGCGCGCTCCGGCACTGCGCTGGACCCATTCGCTCAATGCCTCGCCGCAAAGAACGTGACGATGTATGGTGCATACTCGTGCTCCCACTGCCAAAATCAGAAAGCTATGTTTGGGAGCTCGTTCAAGTACGTGCCCTACGTAGAGTGCACTCAAGAAACAGAGAAATGCCTCACCGCAAAGGTGGAAGGAGTCCCTACCTGGATGCTTCCCGACGGAAGGCAATTAGTGGGAGAACAACCGCTTGAACGTCTTGCGCAGGTAAGTGGATGCACGCTTCCGGGAACCAAATAAATGAAAACGTCAAAAATATTGTGGTTGGGGCTTATAAATGCGATAGGGGTCGCGGTAGGTGTAAACCAATAGAATTTCACTTGAAGTATATCACTTTCAACGGTCGTTGAAAGTGATATACTTTTTTATTCGCTCGTAGAAAACCACGGGCGGCCTACTCCGCCCCGCTAAGCGGGGCTACGAAGGCTGGATAAGCCTGTGGAGCTTCACAATTCTTTTTTCTCCTTATTATCTCCGGCACTCATAAACAAAAAGAATGAACAAAATGAGAAGGTGCTATAATTAATTATAGCACCCTAATAAAGAAATTATTATTTCCCTAACCAAGCGGTAGATGATAAAATGGAGCTCAATGGGCAAGATACAAAACTCTAAAGACCTCGCGAAGAGCGCCGCACGCGACGCGGCGCTCCAAATCGCCGAAGCGGGACTCGCCGCCATTGATACTGAAACTGTGGTGCGGGACGCCGTGCGGCTCTCCGGCGACACGCTCTCTGTGAAAGGGAAGGAATTCAAGCTCGCGCCGGACGGTAAACTCCTCGTCATCGGGGTGGGGAAGTGTTCATTGGAAGCGGGCAAGGTACTGGAAAAAATTCTCGGCGAAAGATTGTCTGGTGGAATAATTCTAACGTCAAACAAGCCGTCATTAGAAATTGGAAATTTGAAATTAGAAATTCGCTTCGGTACCCACCCGTTCCCCACACAACCCAATGTGGATGCCACGAAGAAGATTATTCAAACGCTCACCGGACTTTCAGAAAAGGACACGGTGCTCTTTGTTATCTCCGGCGGCGGCTCCACGCTCCTCTGTTTACCCGCTATAGCTTCCCCGTCCACCGAAGCTTTAGCGAAGGCGGAAGCGGAGGCGGGCCTGCCCGTCCCTGCCCGTCCCTGCCCGTCCCTGCCTGCCAGCAGGCAGGCAGCAGGCGGGCGTAGCCGGGCGGAAGCGGGCCAGCCGCAAAATTTCACCTACCAAGATGAAGCGAACATTCTCCACCGCCTCTTCGAGGAGGGTGCTGATATCCACGAGGTGAACACGCTCCGCAAGCATACCTCGCTCGCCCGCGGCGGCTGGCTCGCACGCTACGCGTACCCCGCGCAGGCCATCTCGCTCATCTTCTCCGACGTCCCGAGTGGAGCGCTTGAGTTCATTGCCTCAGGTCCGACTGTGAAAGACACCACCACGGTGGCGGATGCGCGACGGGTGGTTGAGAAATATAAGATCACCGTGGGGTGCGGGTGGGACGCCTCACTCGTGGAAACACCGAAGGAAGACAAGTATTTTAAAAAGGTGATAAACCTCCTTGCCATTTCAAACCAAGCCGCGCTCAATGCGATGGCGGCGGAGGCGGAAAAACTCAATTTCACGTCCCGCATCATGACCGCAAACCTCCGCGGCGAGGCGCGGGAGGCGGCCGCCGCAATCGTCCGGGATCTCGCGAAGGAGAAATTGAAGACGGTGCTGCTCTACGGCGGGGAAACGACGGTTACCGTCCGCGCACCGGGAGGGAAAGGCGGGAGGAACCTGGAACTTGCTCTCGCCGCGCTCCCTGCGCTTGGCCCCGATGACCTTATCCTCACGCTCGCCTCCGACGGCCGCGACAACACCAACTTCGCGGGTGCCATCTCTGATATAATAACGAGGGAACACGCGGAGAAGCTCAAGCTTGATGCCGCGCAATTCCTCGCCGAGAACAATTCCTACAAGTTTTTCAAAGCCACCGGCGACTACCTTTTAACGGGCGACACCGGCTCCAACGTCTCGGATCTCATCGTTGCACTGATGGGTTAATAAATAGGAATGAGTTCAAAACCTCCTATGCCCCCGAACGCAAAGAGATTGTGTACTGTGAAAGTTGTTACAATGCAGAAGTCATCTGAAAAATGAGCCGATGAGATTAAGTATGACATGTCATACTTAGTGCGGAAACCATGAATTGAATATGGAAATCAAGCGGTGCCAAAACTGCAAACAGTCGTTCACCATCGAACCGGACGACACCAGTTACAACGTTCTCGACTTAATCATTACTCTTAAAGTGCAGGGGATATAAGGAACATGAAAAATGAAAAATTTAAGATAGTACCGACCGTCTACCTCGTTTTAATAACAAACAGTGAAATTCTTCTTGCGAGGAGGTTCAATACATGTTTCCATGACGGAGATTACAGTTTCCCCGCGGGTCATCTTGATGGCAACGAAACGCTTACACATGCAATGGTCCGAGAAGCAAAAGAAGAAACGGGAATAGATTTGAAAGAAAAAAATCTGAAGTTGGTTCACATTATACATCGAAAGGAAACAGTAGAGGAAAGAATCAATTTTTTTCTCGGCAATGGCGTGGGAAGGCAAGTCAGTAATCATGGAGCAAAATAAATGTGATGATATGAGATGGTATCATTTAAACGGCCTTCCAAAAAATATAATTCCCTATATAAAGCAAGCTATTACGTGCATTTTAGGCGGGAAGCTGTACAGTGAATATGGATGGTAGTTTTAATTTTTGGTAAAAAGTAGTATGGCTCAAACAAGTAAGAAATTCATCATCTGGTTCAAAGACATACGTTTGAAAGACGTCCCGAAGGTGGGCGGCAAGACCGCCGCGCTCGGGGAAATGTACGCGAACCTAACAAAACGGAATATCAATATTCCGGACGGTTTTGCGATAACCGCGGGCGCGTACCGTTACTTTTTGAGAGAGACCGGACTTGACCGCGAGATAAAAACGCTCCTCGCGGGCCTTAAAACCAGCAACCTCAAAGATCTCCAGCGGCGCGGCAAGGCGGTGCGCGAGCTCATAGTGAGAGCGGAACTCCCCGCGGACCTGAAGCGCGAGATACGGGCGGCGTATCGGAAGCTGGAGCGGAAGTACGGGAAGAACGTGGATACGGCGGTACGCTCGTCCGCGACCGCAGAAGACCTCCCCGGCGTTTCCTTCGCCGGCCAGCACGAAACGTTCCTGAACGTCTCAGGCGCCGATGAGGTGCTCCTCGCCACGAAGAGATGCATTGCATCGCTCTTCAAGGACCGCGCCATCTCGTACCGCGCGGACAAGGGTTTTGCGCACTCTGACGTGGCGCTCTCGGTGGGCGTCCAGAAGATGGTGCGCTCCGACCTCGCCGCCTCCGGCGTTATCTTCACCATTGACACCGAGACGGGGTTCGACAAAGTGGTGGTGGTGAACGCCTCGTGGGGCCTTGGCGAGATGGTGGTGCAGGGAAAGGTGCTGCCGGACGAGTTTGTGGTCTTCAAACCGACTCTGGCGCAGGGGTTCAAGGCGGTCATCGCCCAGAACCTCGGGAAGAAAACGGTGAAGCTCGTCTACGCGGACTCGCCTCGCCGAAGTTCACACGGAGGCGGGGGAGGCACGCGGAAGGTGGCGGTCTCAGCGCGCGATCAGAACCGCTTCTGCCTCACGGAAGACGAGGTACTCACGCTCGCCCGATGGTCGGTTGTCATTGAAGAACATTTTTCAAAACTTCATAAACGCGAGCAGCCGATGGACATTGAATGGGCAAAGGACGGGAAGAGCGGCGAGCTTTTCATTGTGCAGGCGCGCCCCGAAACGGTTCACGCGATGGAGAGTAAGAAAATCTACCGTGAGTACCGGCTCGCGGATAAAGTCCTTCGACAGGCCCAGGATAAAATTCTCGCGGAAGGTGTCGCGGTCGGGACAAAGATAGGTGTGGGGAAGGCGCGGGTGATACAAAGCGTGAGGAGCATCGGTGCCTTCAAGCCCGGCGAGGTGCTCGTGACCGAGGTCACCGACCCTGACTGGGAACCCATCATGAAGATTGCCGCGGCCATTGTCACCGACAAGGGCGGGCGCACGTCGCATGCAGCCATCGTCTCGCGCGAGCTCGGGATTCCCTGCATCGTGGGCGCGGGGAACGCCACGCGGAAATTGAAGACGGGCCAGGTCATCACCGTGGATTGCAGCGGCGGCGAAACCGGCCATGTGTACCAGGGGAAACTGCCGTTTGAAATAAAAGAGCATCACCTGGACAAGCTCCCGAAGCCAAAGGTAAAAATAATGGTCAATATCGGCGCACCCGATGAGGCGTTCAAGAACCACTACCTCCCTGTAAACGGTGTTGGTCTCGGGCGGCTGGAGTTCATCATCGCCTCACACATCAAGATCCACCCGAATGCGCTTTTGGAGTACCAAAAACTAAAAACCGAAAACTTTAAACTTAAAACAGCGACCGAGAGGTTAGAACGGCAGAAACTAATTCGAAAAATTGACGAACTGACGCCGGGCTATAAGGATAAGATAAAATTCTACGTGGACGAGCTCGCCGAGGGCATCGCGAAGATAGCGGCGGCGTTCTACCCGCGCGAGGTCATCATCCGCTTCTCGGATTTCAAGACGAACGAGTACCGGAAGCTCGTGGGCGGTGAACTTTATGAACCGGTGGAGGAGAATCCCATGCTCGGGTGGCGCGGCGCTTCGCGCTACTACGACTCGAAATTCGAGAAAGCGTTCGGCTTGGAGGTGAAAGCCCTGCGGCGCGTCCGCGAGAAGTTCGGCCTCACGAACGTAGTGCCGATGGTGCCCTTCTGCCGCACGCCGGAGGAAGGGAGGAAGGTAATCGCGGTGATGGAAAAGTATGGACTTCATCCGCATAAATCAGTTGATATCCGCATAAATCCGCGTCTTAATCAGCGTCAATCAGCGTCTAATAATCCGCGTCAATCAGCTCCAAATCCGCGTGAATCAGCGTTACAGATATACGTAATGTGCGAAATCCCCTCAAACATCCTCCTCGCCGATGAGTTCCTGGATGTCTTTGACGGTATGTCTATCGGGTCTAACGATTTGACCCAGCTCGTTCTAGGGCTTGATCGTGACTCCGGCACCGTTTCCCATATCGCGAACGAGAACGACCCGGCGGTAAGAAAGATGATAGCAGAGGTTATCGCGAAGTGCCGCACGCGCAAAAAGTACAGCGGCATCTGCGGCCAGGCCCCCTCCGACTATCCCGACTTCGCCGCGTTCCTTATAAAGCAGGGGATAGAGAGCATTTCACTCAACCCAGACACGGTCATCAAGACCATCCTCCGCCTCGCTAAGTCCCGCCTGCCCTGAGCGCAGTTGAAGGGCTTGCACCCTCCTCTTCTCCCGACATCGTATGTCCTTCGGGACATCCGATGTCCAAACATTAAACCCATCCCCTCCGCAGGAAGTCGGACTTCCTTTGGGAAGTCCGACTTCCCCAAATTAACCCTTCGGCGCTTCCCTCCAAGGTTTCTGGCGCCTAACGCCTAACGCCTATTCTTTTGCCTTTGGGGTAGGGGAGGGGGTTACCATGAGCCAGTCGAAGGGGTAGGATTTAGGTAAATATGGAATTAAAGACAAGGGAAACACTAGTGAATAAAAACGGTATCCTCGACTATGAGGTACTCGTCAAAAAACATCCGTGGGTCATCCAGAAGAACCAAAATTGTGTTTTGAGTCCTGATAGTGATGGTTTGCTTTGCGGACTTCTCGTGTCGCATTATCTTGGATGGAAAATCCGAGGATTTTATGATGGGAAGATCCTCTTAATTGAAAACGGTTATAAAGAGAGCGACTGCGTTTTCCTAGATATGGAGATTTTCAGAAAAGACGTCAGGAGTATCGGGCAACACATGGTTATGTACGACAAGAATCAGCTGCCTGGGAATTGGGGTAATTTTGAAAATTGTATTTCAGCGAATAATTTAAGAAATTTTGACACAAAGCACGACTTTAAACTTAAATATCCATTTGGTACCGTGCATCTTCTTCTGGGTATAATTGGGAATAAGATTAAGATTAACGTTCCTGAAAGCGGAATATGTCCGCTTCTATACACTGACGGCGTATTCAAAAATTTGTTCAATTACCCGGAAAATTGCTTAGGATGGCTTAATTTCTTAAGTGGAGATATAAAAAATAACTGCCTACATAAAGTTTTCTTCAATGATCATTATTCAATATCGGAATTAATGATTGCGTTACGGGAACTGTTTAAAGAGATAGAGAATATCGGAAGCGGGAAGCGCGGAGGAGATAAAATAAAAATATCAAACATGAAAGGTGAACCCACTAATCTCGAACGAGAGGGTAGTCTCTATAAAATCAACAAAAAAGAACTTGGGAAAGCGGTCCCTTTCCTAAAATTCCTGTCTCAAAAAACAAATTGGAAATATCAAAGTAAGGACTGGACTTGGAATAAATTCAAAATCAAGAAATTCAAGAAGGGATCAGTAAAACCGGGGAAAGCCCGCTATAATATACTTCTCGAAAAGAACCCGCTTTCTCTAGCTGTTATTAGTGGACTTAGTATAGAATACACTCTGGAAAATTAAGACAAGCGCTGAGAATTGGTCTCTAATTTCATTCTCTTTTCCGCTATACCGCAATATTCCTTTGCTATATCGATGCCTATATATTTTCTCCCCAAGTTCTTGGCGGCTACCGCGGTCGTACCACTCCCGACGAACGGATCCAAAACGACTCCGCCAGAAGGACAAAAACACTGAATGAAATCATAGGGTAGTTGGTTGGGAAAGGTTGCTGGGTGCTGGTGTTTTAAACGGCTCCCGTCACCGGCTGTCATATACTCCCAAATGGTGCCCCTGCACTTCATCGGGTTTATTTTGATTGGCCTGGTGTTAATGCGGATGCCGTTGGTAAGCCGAGTACCCCCACCGGTAAGGGTTTTCCCTCCGTGTTTCGATGGGATTTTTAAATGCTCCTTGTTAAAGTATTGAGGCCTGTCACCTTTAAGGAAAATCGGCATGTATTCATGATCAACGCGGAAGCGCTTACTCCACCACGCCCCCTCCGCTCCGTATTTCCTATAAATAACTGTCTCAAATAGCTTGAAGCCGACATTGTCACACCAATCAACGATCGTTTTGAAAGAAGTGAGTGACTTCCCGAAATTCTTCGTCTGATCTTGTATGACCATAACAGCTACGCCACCCTCCTTCAATATCCGATAAATTTCTTTGCCTGCCGCATGCAGGTCGAAAGAGAACCCTTTGTAGTCGCGAATACCATCATAGGGCGGGGAAGTTACGACGATGTCGACCGAATTATCTGGGAATTTCTTCATTATCTCGACTGCATCCCCGCAAATGATCTTATTCAGCGGCAACGCGCCGAACTTTCGAGGAACAACTTGATAGTTTGTTTTGAACGTAGTAGGTGTAGTAGCACTTTCATTTCTTATCACATCCACAAAAACCCCCCGTATCGCAAATTCTCGTTCTCCTTTTTTGATAATAATGGGCGCCATTGTTTTATTGGCCGGTTGCAAGCGTATTTGCCCACGCTCGTTATAAAACTTCTTGATAGTTGTCTCACTGTTGTCTATAAGTGCAACTACCTTTTGGCCATTTTCTGCAACCGATTGCGGTTTCACGAGAATAATATCTCCATCGTTGATATTTTCTTCAATCATGCTTTCGCCTTGAACGCGAAGCGCGTATACATCGCCCGACTGGGGGATTCTGGCGGCTGGCACTGCAATTGTTTCCGTCGGCGCTTCAAATAAGGTCATGGGTTGTCCGGCGGTAATAGTGCCGAGTAGGGGAACTTGGACCATAGAAACGGCCTCCGGTATTTCTATCCCTCTATGCCGATTTTTATTCAAACGAATTTCCCCGCGCTCTTCTAATTTTTGCAGGCGCTCGTTTATGGAGCTGAGGGAGCGGCGAAAATGCTTTGCCATTTCTTCTTGGGTGGGGGAGTAGCTGTTTTTCCGAAGATAACTCTTTATGAAATCCAGCGTTCCTTTTTGAATTTTGGTAACCATAGTTTCGGTTTTCTTTTGGTATATATAATTATACCAAATTGACCCGAAAGAAACCCGAAAGTTATCCACAGTTGCGATCAGCGCCGCCAGTACTATAGTGATTACAAAAGGAGACTAGCGAGGTCCCGACCTGAAAGCCGTTTGACTTCCACGCCGGGGCCACCCGGTTTTTAAATTTTATGGGTGGAAAAGTTCAGATGAACGGAGCATATACTGAAAAGCAGTGGGGAAAAGAAATGCAATTGGCAGAGTTTTGTGGACGGCATTCTCCGCTTGGAAGCTGTAATTTGGAATGTCCTTCATGCCATGAAGCCGGATTTTACGGGCCGCGAAAGATAGAAAACGATAAAGGAGAAATAGCGCGCAAATATCGAGCGTGCAAGTGGTGCGGATTTTGGCAAGAAGCATGGGGAGATGTTTTTGATACGAAAGGAGGCGACGCATACCGAGGTGCTATAAGAAGTCACAAAAATGTGGTGTAGGGAAAAGCTGGGGTACTGAAGGTGAAAATACATGGTGCGAAAAGTGCGGGGATCATGTTGTAGAAGAAGGCGCCCTTCGAGACGACCCTACGAATAAAGAAGTAAAAGAGGAAATGGACAAAATACATCAAAACCTAAACCTTCCACGTATTGCGACACGATAGCGAAAATCCAGATCACCTACGCGGTTCGACTCCGCTCACCACAAGTTAAGAATAAATTATGGTTACAATTTACCCGCCGGATTTAAGTGGCGTAGAAAGAAAAGTTGAAGAAGGCATCAAACAATTGAGACGATTAGCGTGGTACCAAAAACCTCGGGGTATTTTTCTTTTGGGTTTCTTTTCGGGCGCATTGTCGAGCGCGATAGTCGCTATCATTTTCAAGCTCTTATGACTTGGCCAACAAAAAATTAGGAGAATAAATTTATGGGAAATAAAAACCATAAGGGATTTACTGGAATTGCCGGCGAATATTTTACGGCCGCAGAAATTTCAAAAAGAGGAGGTATCGCCACAATAACCTTAAAGAACACCCCCGATATTGATATTTTAGCGTCCAGCGCTGATGGTAAAAAAACCGTAAGTATTCAAGTTAAAGCGGGGAGATTAACTACTGGTGGTTTTATAGTGGGTAGAGAGAAAATGCGATCTTTCGGGAGGAGTTCTTTTTATGTCTTTGTTTCTCTAAAAGAAGGCGCGGAAAAAGGGTATTGGATTATACCTCAATCAGTCGTTGCTCGAATCACAGAATCAGATTACCAAAGATGGATTAAAGGTAGGCCCGCGAGGAGTAAAAGAGCTCCAAGAACATTTCAGTGGAAACATCTAAAATCTCGGAGATTTCAAAAATACCACGACAATTGGGGCGTTTTGGGTCTGTGGTAGATTAGCCAACAAAAAATTAGAGAATAAATTTATGGAATTAAAAGAAGCGTGCAGGAAAGTTATTGAACAAAATGAATCGATGGGTTGTCATCCGGAAATTTTTATTTTTCAAACAAAAAGCTGTGAGGCAGTAGATTTGGATGATAAAATAAGTAACTTAGTAAAAAGCCAAACCGCATTTGATGCGGTAATTAAAGCGATAGAAAAATATGGTGATATTTTAACAATTGAAGATTTTATAGTAGAGGATGAAAATGGTTTAGGCTTGCCCCAAGATATAATAAATAAAGCCAAACAAAATGCTGCAGGGTTTAAATGGAAGCGCAATTTAAATAGTAAATAAAATAAAAGTAGGGTGCTTCAATTGATTAAAGCACCCGTTTTTCGTTAGCTTGCTACCCTCCCGCAGCAGATTAGTTCTTTTCCACCATCGGCTAATTCGCACGAATTAGCCGATGTGTCTTCCCAGCTTTCTTCTTCCTTCTTTTTTCTCCGTCAACTCTCTCAATTCCATTGCTCTCTACCTACGGTGCTATAATTAATTATAGCACCCTCCCGTCCGCACTATTGTGATGTAGAATGAACATAATGAAAAGAACCATTTATCCAAAAATCAAACTCGCCGCAGACGCAAAGAGAGACGCGCAACTTGGCGTCAATTTCCTCAAATTCACCACGCATGGAAAGGATAAAGAGAAATTTCTTCGGATGTTCTTTCCTGATGAACTCATTAATGTAATTAATGGAAAAGCGTCGGCGCGGATGCGCGATAAGCTCATTCGCGCGTACGCATTACGGGTCCATAAGGGAAATAGGAAAGAGATTGCGGAGGGGGTACTGCGCGCGAGAAAAGAATGGGCAAGCGCGGAAAAGAAGTTTTTCCGGCTCGCGGACCGCATTTTCAATCACCGCCCGTGGCCCAATGGGAACTATAGGGGATTCGTGACGGTTTTTTACGCGTATCCCCGAGACATCCAGCGTAAAGTATTCTACTTCCCATATAACCATCACCTCCAGCGATTTGCGAACAAAACCATCGCGCACGAGATGCTCCATTTTATGTTCTTCGATTATGTGGAGGAACGCTACGGATTGAAGGAACACGCGCGGATACCCGGCAAGCCCCGCAACTATCTCTGGCAGGTCTCCGAGGCCTTCAATACCGCAATTCAACTATGGAAACCGTATCGCAAGGTATTTCAGTTCGGTTCGCACCCGCACCCCGGCACGGAAAAACTGGCGGCGCGGATGATCCCGCACTGGGCCCGCGAGCAAAATATCGATAAATTTCTTGACCGCTATCTTCTCTAATTCGCGCGCCTGCCCGCTTCCATCCTGAGTTTGCCGAAGGACTCTGGCGGGAATGGTAGAATAGTTTATTTTCCATCCATCCCACCATTTTTTTCATTTTTAGCTCTCCCATCATCACTAGGGTGCTACAGTTAACTGTAGCACCCTGCCGCGCGCGGCGGGGTTGGAGTAGAATATGACCATAGCAATGTCTAAAAAATTTAGCGAGCGTATCTTTTTCCGGCCTCTGTTTTTTATTTTGCGACCGTTTGCAAACTTGATTCGCTACCTGATGCTTAAAATCATGAAGAAGTTGCGCCTGCCCGGCGACGATCGTCCCGCGCGAGCCGCCGCTTCTCATCTTTTAGAGGAGTTGGTCTTACCTTCTGGATTTCGCATTTTTAGTGATAGGGGATTTCGGGAACTTGCGCAATTTAGTACTCTACCTACGACTGAACAGGACAGGGTTTTTAACGAATTGGAAACCGCCGGGATATGCCTTGCGCTTTTTTGTTTGGATTTCGCGGATGCGCTGGTGAAGCCGGAGGATTATCACTTTTGGCGAGAGGTTAAGGATCGCCTGCCCAAAGAATTTGAAGAAAATCTCATCAAGATGGGAGCAGAAAAAGAAAGCGCGCACCTCTACCAAGATTTGATCAGCATGCGGTACCAAGAATACGAAAAAACGACGCAGGAGGCCATCGATATCTGGAACTCTGAAGAGCCGCGCTTTCGTGAACTCCAAACGGAGGTCGCCAAACACAGCGCCGCACGTGTTCATGCGATCGCAATCGGCGCCGCGGATCACATTAGGCGCGGTAAGTTAAAAAAGGTTGACCGCCTCCCAAGTTTTTTAATCAGTTGGCTGTTGTACCTGAACGAGGATATCGGCAAATTTATTAAAAAGCTTTAGCGCGTCTCCATTTGCCCTTCAATAAACTTAGGGCAAGCGCGCGCCTGCCCGCTTCCATCCTGAGTTTGCCGAAGGACTCTGGCGGGAATTGTAGAATAGTTTATTTTCCATCCATCCCACCATTTTTTCATTTTTTAGCTCTCCCATCATCACCAGGGTGCTACAGTTAACTGTAGCACCCTGCCGCGCGCACCGTTTTGT
>PCRZ01000045.1:13487-15621 GCA_002772205.1 Candidatus Jorgensenbacteria bacterium CG23_combo_of_CG06-09_8_20_14_all_54_14
AGAAGTAAATGGCGGAGCATTTCGAGATTCGCGTGTACGGGAGGGTGCGGAACGTGATGTTCAGGTACAGCGCCGCGGAGCTGGCGCGTTCGCTCGGGCTCACCGGCTTTGTACAGAATGAACCCGATGGATCACTCGCCATAGAGGTGGAGGGTGAGGAAATAGCGCTCCAGGATTTCACTGCATGGTGCCGAAAGGGCCCGCCGCTCGCTAGGGTGGAGCGGTTTGAAATCCGAGAGGCCCCGCTCAAGCACTTCGCCGTTTTTGAGATCCGCTGGTAGCCCACCTTCTCTCATTCCCGCCTTCGCCCGGCTGCGGTCGGGCAGACGCGCTTGCCTTGAGGATATCGAAGGGTGAATGGTAGAATAGTGGAGATCGAAGAGGTCCGGAAATGATAAAATAAGTGTACCTCAAAGGC
Organism: Candidatus Jorgensenbacteria bacterium CG23_combo_of_CG06-09_8_20_14_all_54_14; assembly: GCA_002772205.1. Taxonomy (GTDB): domain Bacteria; phylum Patescibacteriota; class Minisyncoccia; order UBA6257; family GWB1-50-10; genus 20-14-all-54-14. The sequence continues at coordinate 13,906 of PCRZ01000045.1, forward strand.
CGAACACACTCTCACGATACATACAACAATATGGCCAAGTGGGTGATAAAGCGGGGCGGGAAGAAGGCGCCCTTCAGCGCGGCGAAGTTCAAGCATTCCATTGGGGCCGCGTGCAAGGACGCACACATCCCCGCGAAGCGGACAAAGACGGTTGTGAATAAGGTTTCTCGCCCGGTGCTGAAGTTCGCCGCGAAGCGGAAGACGGTGGCCACCGCGACGCTCCGGAAGAAGGCGCTCGCGGTGCTCGCCAAAGTGGAGCCGAAGGCGGCAAAGGCGTGGCGGAAGCACGACCAGCGGCGCCGTGCCCGTCGGAGGAGGCGGTAACTTGTTCGCCCTGCCTGCGCAGGCAGGCGAAGAAAAATCGCCCGCTCGGGCGATTTTTCTGTGGCCGGATTACCCACGCACCAGTCCCGCTTAGCGGGATGGTGCGGGGTTCCGCGGAGCTTCACGCGTTCTGCGCGCCGCGGCCCGGCCAGTGTGAGCGCCGGTACGATTCCACTTCGCTCAACTTGAGCGCGGTGGTGATATTTCCAGTCCGCACGAAGAAGTGTTCACCATTGTCTATCCTTAGGTAGACCGGCCAGGCGCTCGGCATCACCTGGACGATGCAGATGTCATGCGGTCCGAGCTGGTGGAACCACAGTTTCACGAGATGCCGGAACTCCGGCCCAATCATGGCGTTAAAAACCTGGGTGAAGTGGTTCTCAAATCCGTCGTTCGAGGGATGCTGGAGGGACTGGTAGTCGCGGAGGAGCCCCAGCGGCTCGCGCTTGTCGCTTACGCCTATCACGAGCTCACCCCCTTGGTGTTCAGGAACGCGGCCACCGTTTTCATGACCGCACGCTCAAGTTCGCGGTTCACGTTGCCGCTCTTGTGGTCGAAGCGGAGAGACGACTTGAATTCCAGCCGCTCGTGCTCGTCGGCCTTCAAGAGCTTGGGCACATCCGGCTGGGTGAAGCCCCGGCTCTGTGGATTGATGCACCGCTCCAGGATTCCCATTACCGCCGTCGGCTGCGAAATGGCGGCGAGGGTGAGGAATGCGCGGGAGGGTCCGCCCTCGATGCGGATTGAACCATAGTGGAGCCGCTTCCCCAGTGGCCCCGAGGAAACGGTCACCGCCATTGACTTGTCGAGCGGCACGATTCTCTCTTTCCTGAAGAACACGCCCCACCGATGGGAGAGGGACCCCGGCCGCACGGAGTACGATTCAGAGTACCAGCGCGCGAAGGCGTAGACGGTGATAAAAAGCTGCACGCCGGCGAGGAACAGGAGCTTCGCGACGTCGTAGGGGATGAGCCCGGAGAGGAGGGGGATCTGGTTGTAGATATCGGATTTGTAGCTGCCGCGGCCCGTCACGAGGAAGTAGCAGAGAAAAGCCGCGAGCTCTATTGCGATGAACGTGCGGATGAGGATGAAGGGGCTCCTCTTAATGGTCACCTGGCTGCTCATGGCGGCGCGTGGGGGGTTTCCGTCGCCTTCAGTGTAGAATAAAACCGGGGATAGGAAAAGCGTAACTGGCGCGCGTCCGCGCGGCATTAAGATGTGCTTGACCGACGGCACCGTCGGCCGCGTCCAGTGGAAAATGTCCTACTGACAAGGTTGTATTTGTATCCCTAAATCACCTCCGCCATATAGGCTAATTCGTGCGAATTAGCCTAAGGGTGCTACAGTTAACTGTAGCACCCAGCCACCCACACCATCCTCTCCCTTCTCTAA
>PCRZ01000004.1:0-181 GCA_002772205.1 Candidatus Jorgensenbacteria bacterium CG23_combo_of_CG06-09_8_20_14_all_54_14
TACAATGATGAGTATTTTGTAGAGCGGTTTCATTGGTTAGGGACAGTTTTTAGCAACGAGGTGGAGGTTATCTCCTGTGGTGGTTCCATAGTGTACGCCCCCGCATTTTGCATATTCATTAGCACTCCCCTCACCAAATTTCTTGAAACCGGCTTCCTCCGCCGCCTTGATGGCGGCCGCT
>PCRZ01000004.1:195-568 GCA_002772205.1 Candidatus Jorgensenbacteria bacterium CG23_combo_of_CG06-09_8_20_14_all_54_14
GGTCTTGGTTCCAGTACCACCTTCCCGGATACTGGTTCCTATACTCGATACTTGGATGTCCACAGCGCATCCGTTGTAGTGTTCATTTGATTTGTGGGTGGCTGTGGGGGGGAACGCTTCGACGATCAAGTAAGCGATATCTTCGCTGTTAAGTTTTGGTACGAGTGCTAAAAGCGCCGCGTTGGTTTTGGGGTTGACAAAACATTCACTCGCCTCGGTTCCCCACCGACACTGATCCGCCCTCATACGGAGGGAAGAATCAAGCGCTCTACATCCTATGCAGTTTGCCCTTATAACACAGGCCATGAGTTGTTTATGTGTAATGCCGGGAATGGAGTTGCATGCTTCATAAAGTATCGGCTTCGCCAGTTTA
>PCRZ01000004.1:596-876 GCA_002772205.1 Candidatus Jorgensenbacteria bacterium CG23_combo_of_CG06-09_8_20_14_all_54_14
CAGTAGCTTCGGTGTTCCCTGGGATTAATATGTCCGCGTAAGAAAACTTCGGCGGGAGGCATGGTAAAAGATTTCCCTGTGCGTCATACTGTTCCACGATTTTTCCTTGGGCGTCGTATTTACAGGGTACGGCGACGGGCGCGTAGGGCTCCTCCAGCGCGGTGAGGCGCGGGTTAATGGTGTTCAAGATGAGGTATGAGCCGAAGAGGAGCACGATACCCCACACCGCCGAGGTTATCATATCTTTCCCCTCGCTCTGCCGGTCGGGGCTCCCCGCGGA
>PCRZ01000004.1:927-4554 GCA_002772205.1 Candidatus Jorgensenbacteria bacterium CG23_combo_of_CG06-09_8_20_14_all_54_14
GCGGATGATGTTGAGAGAGATACCCCCAGCCGCTTCCGCGGCGGTCGGGCAGGTCCCACCGATCGGGCACCCGATGTTTGGTATATCCACGGAGATTGAAGCGGCGCTCACCACCGACGCCCCCAGCGCACTTATTAAAATCGCCGTAACAATAATGTATTTCATCACTCTATATTTCATAATTTGTCATCGTTATAGTCATCGTCATTAGTTATCGTCATCGTCATTAGTTATCGTCATCGTCATTAGTTATCGTCATCGTCATTAGTTATCATCATCGTCATCGTCATTAGTTATCGTCATCGTCATTAATTATCGTCATTGTTCCCTATGGGTTTATGGTAATTGTAATGGCATCGCTCGCGGATTCCAGCGGGGAGCGGAAAGCGCGCACCCCGACACTCACCGGAAACGTGCCCCGGTTTTGTACATTGTCTAGATTCACCGAGAGTTCATTATCCCCGCTCGCGCTTTGGGTGTCACCCCCCGCCGTCCAGGAGAAGGTAAGCTCGGCGAGCGAGGCGATGTTGAAGAAGTAAGGTACCGCGCGGAAGACGAGTGGTTTACCGTGCGGCGCGGAGACCCCCCGATAGGGGGTTTCAATAACCACTTCGCGATTCACCACCGGGACGATGGCAGTGGCCTCGCTGTCGCCGCCCGGGAGGTTTGCCACTGTCCGGAGCGAGTGCGCATCTCCCTTCCTTTTGGTTACCGTGAAGGTGGTATGTTTCAGGCCCGCGCCGCGGACGAAATACTCACTGTCCAGGTACCAGGTGATGGGAACGTTTTTCACGTCCTGCAATTTTCCTCCCTGCGCCACCTCAAGCGATGCGTTCACTGTGGCGCCCCCCGCCGGGAGCGCTTTCCCTTCATAGTCCGACGGGTAAAAATTATTGGCGGACCAGGTTAGAATGAGCTGTGCGGGCGCGCCTGCCTGCGCAGGCAGGGGCGGCTGGGTTGCGCTGTACGCGTTGCCGGCGAGCGCAACTACAATTGCAATAGCTATGACGATGACTGGGAGAAATTTTTTCATGATGCGAATGCGACGTCCTCCGGCGCGGCCTGCTCGCCTCCCGCTAATTTTTCGCGGTATGCTTTCCGCGCCGCGAGCGCCTTCTTTATTGTACCGCCCTCCGCCGCCTTTGCGGCGCCTGAGGCGCTCTTCAAAGCCGCCACTTTCTGTATCGCGCCAAATTTCTCGGGATGGTTGTGGAGGTACACTTCCACCGCGAAAGCTATAAGTGTGGTAGGGAGGAGCGGAAGCATATTTGACGCGTACTTTGCAACCTGCCGCCCCACACTTAGGGCGCCGGGGTCGCCCTTGCTCTTGAACCACATCCACATAACGAACGTCGTGAAACCTTGAATAATAGGCGCTATAGCGAGGCAGACTCCCGTCCAGTCAATAAGGAAGCAGATGCCGTCCACCCCGAGCGTGAAAAGCCCCCCCAGCAACATCTCCACCTCCATGAATTTATTGTGTTCTTCGTTCATGCCGATTATGTATAAATTTTCGAGCCAGTGAGCGATGAAAATTTATCTACAGAATCGAGCACCCCGTTAGATGCGAATACCAACCCCACCTGGGGAGATAACTCGAGCTTTTGTGTGTTTTTGTACATTGTGTATGGTTTTCCATCCGGCCGCTATCTAACGGGGTGAAGGTTTGGCAGCCAAAAATCATTCGCTTTTCGGCTCTGATTTTCGGGCCAAGCCCTTCAACTCCAGCATCTGCTCGGGATTGGTGGTGATAATCTGGTCCTCGGTGTAGGAGGCGATGACCTTCAATGCCGCATGCTTCAGGCCCACAAAGAGGAGCCCCTCCCCCACCCCCGCTTCCAAGAGTAATAATTTCTCTCCGTCGGTGAGGTTGAACGCCTGCGCCACCGCCTCAATGGAGGTGGGCGACTGCTTCATTAGGAGCTGGAGCGAGGAGTTGGTGATGATTGGGCGTCCGTATTCTGAACGCAGGAAGTCCTCCACGTCCTGCGTGATGGTGGTGATGCCGAGGTAGTATTTCCGGCACCGCTTCACAAGCCCAAAGAGGAAGGAGGCCGAATCCTTGTATTTCATCATCCACCACGCCTCATCAATGATCAGGAGGCGCCGCTTGAGCTTAGAGCGCACGAGGTTCCAAATGAAGTTCAGGACGATGTACATAGCGATGGGGCGGAGCTCCTCCTCAAGGTCGCGAATAGAGAACACAATGAGGCGGTTCCCTACGTCCACGTTCGTGGGGGCGTTGGTGAACCCCGCGTAGGAACCGTGGGTGAACTTGTCCAGCCGCTGTGCAAGCCCTCGGCCGCCCTCGGTGTTTTGGAGAATGGTTTGGAGGTCCTCAAGGAGCGGCGGCCGGAGCTCGGTGATACCGCTGAAGTTCTCGGCGGTGATGTCCCGCGACGCGTATGTCTCGGTGATGACGCGGTCCAAGAGTGCATCCTCCTCGGGCGTTATCTCGCCAAGCATGAGTTTCATGAGACCGGTGAGGTTCAGGATGTGGGACTTGAAAACGTCCGCCGGCTCCTCACCCTCGGGGATCAAGGGGATATCAAATGGGTTCACGTGGTTCGTGGAGGCGAGGGAGATCTTGAAGTAGCTCCCCCCGACGGCGTTCGCGAGGTTTTGGTACTCGTTCTCCGGGTCAATGATAATGATGTCGGTTCCCATCATAATGGAACGCAGAATCTCCAATTTGGTGGCGTATGATTTCCCCGCGCCCGCCTTTGCGAAGACCACCACATTGCCGTTCTCCAGCGAGAACCGGTCAAAAATTATCAAACTGTTGTTGTGGAGATTCACTCCGTAGAGGATGCCGCGGTCCGAGGTGAGGTCGGGGGAGACGAAGGGGAAGAGCGAGGAAGCGGGGCCCGAATTCAAAGGCGTGGAAATTCCGAGGAGGTCTTCCCCAAGAGGGAGCACCGACTGGAACCCCTCCCGTTGGCGGAAGAGCGACGGTTTTATGTAGACAAGTTTCGCCTCCATCATTGATTCAATCTTGTGCTCAAGCTTTCCGAGGTCTTCCAAGGTCGGCCCGTAGATGGTGAGGTAGACACCTACCTGAAAGAGCTTTTCCTGCGCCTGCTGGAGCGTGTCGCGGAGGTTCTCAATATCTCGGTAGGCGGTTTCCAACATCGGGTCGCGCACAATCCCCTTCTCTTCCTTCTCGGCCATCTCGGACTCTATCTGCGCCACTTTTTTCCGCAGGTTCCGGAGCGCGAGCGCTGTGTCCATAGGATGGACGTGGATGCTCACGTCCATCATCTCCGCGAGGTTGATAATAGGGGAGAACCACCCGGTCGCGATGTAGCGGGGGTAGGTGAATACGAAGAACGTCTTTGCGAAATAGTCGCCGATCTTCAGGTAGCTCGCCTGCGCCTCAATACCTGCCGGGGCGATGATATTGGGGACGTCCTCGGGGGAGGGTTGATAGGGTTTTGGAATGTTGAGAGGCATAGTTTATTTAAAAAATTCAAAGCATAGAGAAAAGCACGAAGCACGAAATTCGAAATACGAAACAAATAAGGAAAATCTGAAAATGGGGGTCTGAAACATTTGAATTTAGAATTTTTCAGCTGAAGGCTGATCTCCGCCTAAGGCGGATGCGCCTCTGGAGCACGACTTTGGCGG
>PCRZ01000017.1:0-4960 GCA_002772205.1 Candidatus Jorgensenbacteria bacterium CG23_combo_of_CG06-09_8_20_14_all_54_14
CGCGCCCACGAGCCCCACCCGCATGAGTATGGTGATCCGCGGCGGCACACAGGGGTCTCCCTGCTGGGTCACTATAAATCGAAGGCGATCTACACGCACCTCGCCGCTCGTGAGGGATACCCCGCTGCTTTTCACCGCTCCCGCATTCAGCGTATAGGATACATCCCTTCCCTCGTGGTTTACGAAGGTGATGGAATCGGCATCGCTCTCGCATGGGAAGATGAGTTTACCCGGATCATTGGGGTCGGGGCGGGCTTCTTCGCAAAACCAGTACCCCGTGCGCATCTCCCGCATCATTTGCTCCAAGACGAGTCCAGCGTTGTTCTGCACCGCCATGAAGCGGGTGAGCTCGCGCTGGCCCTTCACGGCCTGCACGAACACCCCGAAGGCAATACCCAAAAAAATGGCGAATATGGACATCGCCACAAGGAGCTCCACTACGGTAAATCCAAGCGAATGGACGCGAATGGACGCGAATGGACGCGAATGGACGCGAGTGTGAGCACGAATGAAGCCACGAATACCACGAATGACATTAGTGAATCCCGTTAGAGAACGCTGCGCTGTAAGGCGCGACTTCAGTCGCTTGCAGCGACTTTTCTCTAACGGGATGAGATTTGTGAACATATTTGTGAAAATTAGCGATTTACTGGCGCCAGTTCCAAAAGTGGTCTTCAAGATTCAGCGTTTCATCCGTGCCCCGCACGCTCCATTTCACCACGGCGTTCACCGTGGCTTTGTCCCCCGCGACGGACGCTGTTACAGTCCGCCGGAAGGGGGTCTCCTGCACACCGCCGTAGGAGTAGATGCCATCCGCGGGGTTGAACCGGAGCGGCCGCGCATCGCCGGAAAGCGCCGCAGGTGACGCCGAACCATACTCCACCTCAAATGCGGAGGGGATACTTGAAATAGAGGACCACCCACCTCCCTTCGCAATAGCCGTATCAATAATGTTTTTGGTGACTTCAATACCTTCAGCCGCAAGGTAGGTCGCCACTGCCCGCTGCACCACGTTCGCGGTAAGCCCCAAGGAGCGGGTGAGAAGCACCACGATGCCGAGGATGCCAACCACCACCAAACTTAACGCCACGATGGACTCCACGAGGAAGCTCCCCTCTCTTCCTCCGAACACTCTCAAGGCCTTACGTGTCATTCTCATGGCTGCGCGCTACCGCGGCGTTATTTCTCCGCCCACCCCCACCTCAACTGTGAGGGTTTCGCTCCGCCCTTTGATGCCCAGTACCACACTCCCCGGATTGTGCGTCATAAGATATGGCGATTCAAATGCCACATCGTAGGAGACCGTGCACGGAGGCACCCCGCACGTGAAGCTTTTGAACTCCACGCGGCGATCGAGTGTGAGTATTTCGATGGGAGAATTGTTGGCACCCCCGAGCGTCGGGTCAAAATCCCCGCATCCCCCGCTCACCCCGCGCCCTATACGGAAAATCGTCATAGTACCATCGCTTTTATTGAAACTCACCCCAAACGCGCACACATTCTCCCCTCCCTTCGCAAGGTTCCGCTCCAGCGCAAAGGCCTTGCCTCGGTTTAAGAATCCCACCACCTTCACCCGCTCCACCGAGAGCACAATCTGGCTGTCGCTCGAGCGGTTGTATGTCACGAGGAGCGCGGAGAGGAACGCGGTAATACCAATCACTATAATCATCTCAATGAGGGTAAACCCCGCACGTAACTTTTTTATATGTGGGGTAAAACCCCCACCACTTTTGAGAGAAAAGCGGTGATGTGTAAATCCCTCTCTCATTGAGATTCATTATACCCCGTTAGAAGTGAATGTTGAAACACCGAAAAAATCTGAACCAATTTCCCACGCGTGAAACGCGCACCGCAGGAACTTCTAACGGGGTTATACCCCGTTAGAAGTGAATGTTGAAACACTAAATGACTTCTTCGCTCAAAAACCGAAGAGTGAAAAGTAGAAACCGATGAGCGGGTATCCCAAAAACACGGTCGCGGCCGCACCGAGCGTGAAGAGGGGCGCGAAGGGAACACGATCGCCGAACGATTTTTTTTTCGTGCACACGAGTACCAACCCCCACGCGCCGCCTAAGATAAATGCGATCATGGCGGCGAGGAGAATGTCAGGCCACCCGAGGAGGAGCCCCGAGGCGAGCGCGAGCTTTACATCTCCCATCCCCATGGCCCGTCCCCTCCCGAGGAACACAAGAAGACCAAAGAGGAGACCGCCCGCCGCCGCACCCAAAAGGTGGTTTACCCACACCCCGAGGGCGGCGGGTGAGGCAAGGAGCGCGTAGTGCCGCAGGAACGAGTCGCGGAACGCCGGGATTGCTCCGTGGTAGGCAACGAGGAGAAGTATTGCCGCCACCCCGAGAGCGGCGAGGAATAGGTTCAGCTCATCAGGGATGAGGTAGTGGCGCAGGTCAATCACAAAAATCGCGAGCCACGTGAGGAACACGGCTACCCACACGAGTGCGAGGCCGTAACCCCATAGGGGCGCCGCGAGGGAAGCGAAAACGCCGGAGGAAATGCCGTAGAAAGAACTTACAAAGAGCGGCACTGTCACCCACACCGCGCCGCTTACGAACTCCACAATGGGGTACTGCAATGAGAGAGGCGCCTTGCATGACCGGCACCGCCCCCGCTGGAGTAAGTAGCTCACGAGCGGGATGAGCTCAACCGCGGTGAGTGTTTTCCCGCAGTGCTGGCAGTGCGAGCGCCCACCTGCCTGCGCAGACAGGCCGAGCGCCTTCATAGAAAAAACCGAACGCCCCGGCTGGTATCGGAGCGTTACGACGTTCAGAAAACTCCCGAACGCCGTACCAATCGCGAAGAGCACTACGTAGAACGCCGTCACCATGATTTGCTACGAAATACGAAAAGGATACGAATATACGACTATTCTCTACGAATTACGAATTTAATTACGAATATACGAAAATGTTAAATTTTATCCTTTCGTATATTCGTACTGTTTCGTATTTCGTAGCACACTAGCTTTTCACGCAGTACACCATGTTGGAAGCGTCGCTGCAGTTGCAGCCCTCCCCGTAGTTCGAGATGCCGTTCTGGAAATCCTGGCTGACGTGGCTTATCCCCACCGGGCGCTTGCCCTCAAGGCACGCCCCGAGTAGGAAGCTGTTCTGCGAGAGGCGCTCGTAGGCGTACTTGTAGAATTCCCCCGTCTCCGGGTTTGCCACCGGGTCAAATGGGGTCCCGGAGAGCTCATAGATATCAGGCGGGTAGCTCTGTTGCCCGGAGTAGTAGATCTCCACCTGATTCTGTATTTGGCGGATGTCAGAAATGCGGCGCGTGTCGCGCGCGTCCTTTCGCACATCGCCGAGCCCCACGAGGATTACCGACGAGAGGAGGCCTATGATGGCAACCACAATGAGCATCTCAATAAGCGTAAAACCACGCTTATCCTGAGCCCGTCGAAGGATGAGGGTAAACCCAGCACCACTTTTGAGAGAATCGGAAAAAGTGGCGCTTGGTAAATCCCGCTTTGCACCACTTTTGAGAGAAAAGCGGTGCGGGGCAAAGCCGGATTGTTTCATGATCTTGTATCAAACAATGCGTTAATTGGTTATGCAGTATCCCTTGTCTGCCGCAGCATTAGCACAGGTCATCGCGGGAGAGAGAACACAACCTGATGGCAGGTCTGCAGCCGCAATGCCGCCCGATGGACGATTGGAAGCATTCTCAAGTGTAGTTCCCACGGCATATCTTTGGATGTCGATAGAGCGGCAATACGAGTAATGGGTGCCGCTTTTCGGATCTGTGGGAAGACTCGATGGGTAAGTTGTGGCAATGTCGGGGTACCCGTTCGGGCTCGAATAGTTCGCCTCAAGATACGATTGGATGCTGCGGAGATCAGCAATGCGTTTCGTGTCGCGCGCTTTTTCCCGCGCGCTGCCTATCCCCACCACGACCACCGACGAGAGGAGGCCAATGATGGCGACCACCACGAGCATTTCAATCAATGTGAAACCGCCTCTTTTGTTGTTAGTCATTCGTTATTAGTTATCTGTTATTCCATCGACCTTTCAAATGTCCACTATATTATAGCAAATGCCAATTTTATTCACGAGTGAAGCGAGTGACTATAAAATTGAGCACCCCGCACCATTTCTGGCACGGATTCTGCCGGTGCTCAATCGGAGCCGTAAGGCGGCTTCGCCTTCTCTGTGTTGCATTACCATTCATCGTACCTGGAAATGGTGCGGGGTAAAGGTTTTCTTGATGAATTTTTATCTCCTTCGGCTCGAAAATTCGTAGAAAGCCCTTTAGAACACACTTGCGAGGTTGTAGAGCGGGAGGAGAATTGCCGCAAAAAGCCCCGCCACCATGAGCCCGATCACCACAAGGAGCGCCGGCTGGATAAGCTCCACGAGGTTGGAAACGGTGTCTTCCACCTGCCGCTCGTAGAACGAGGAAATCTTCCCAAGGAGCGCCTCCAGGCGACCGGTGGACTCCCCCACCGCGATAAGCTGTGAGACGAGCGGCGGGAAGTAGGGCGCGTCCTTCAGCGCCTGTGAGAGGAGGAGCCCCTTCCGGACCGCCTGCGCCGCCTCGTGGAGTACGTCGCGGTACACGTAGTTGCTGATGGTGTGGGAGGATATCTCAATGGCTTGCGGGATGGTGAGACCCCCTTGGATCAAGACCTTCGCGGACTCCGCGAAGCGGGCGATGTAGGAGCGCTGGAGGAGCGTGCCGACGAGGGGAAGCCGGAGGCCTATCTCATTGAACACCGCCTTGCCCTCCTCGGTACGCGCGTAGTCAATCACAAGGAGAACAAGCATGACCAGTACGATGAGAATTGCCCACCACCAGTTCACTATGAAGGTGCCGAAGGAAACAAGAAACCGGGTTATCGCGGGGAGCTTCACGCTCGCCTCGGTGAAGATAGGGGCAATTTGGGGAATGACCATAGTCACCATAATAATGACCACCACGAGGAAAAGCCCCACCACGAACG
>PCRZ01000017.1:4982-9505 GCA_002772205.1 Candidatus Jorgensenbacteria bacterium CG23_combo_of_CG06-09_8_20_14_all_54_14
AATCTTCCCTGTGAGCACCGACTGCTTCTCCAAGTAGTCGGCGAGGAAATCCAGCACCTCCGAGAGGCGGCCGGTGACCTCCGCCGACTTCACTATGTTCACGTAGAACTCGGAGAATACGCCGGGGTGTCGCCCTAAGGCCTGCGAGAGGGAAAATCCGGACTCAATGTCGGAAGACACCTCGGCGAGCACCTCCTTCAAGACCGGCTTTGAGGTCTGCGCGTACAAACTCCGCAAGCTGTCCCCCAGCGGGACCTGCGAGGCGAGGAGGGTGGCAAACTGGCGCGTAAAGATCATGAGATCGGTTACCCTCACCCGTTCAAAGAAATCGGTGAGGCGGCTGTACCACTTCGTCTCCTTGACCGGCTCCACAGAGAGCACAAAGAGGCCGTGCCCGAGGAGCACGGAGGCCGCCGCCTCGCGGTTTGAGGCCTCCACATTCCCCACCTGCAACTCCCCCTCCTTGGTGCGCGCTTTGTAATTAAACTTCATACTAATAACCTACAACAAACGACATACGACCTACAACTTACGACACACGACCAACGGAAAGCTTCTTCTTAAAACCCCCAAGCTGACTCGAGATACTGCCGAGTAAATCGTAGACTTTTTGAAAATCTTCTTCGGCGACAAGTTTATTATCCCTCAAAACGTCAAATCCCGCGAGGGTCTCGTACACGGAACCGAGCGCTACCTCAATAAACCTATTCATTTCCCTATCGGACGTTTTGCCGCTCCCCTCCGCGATGTTCAAGAGAATGGAGAAACTTGAACGGATAATCTGGCTCCCCAACTCATAGCGATACTCGCGGGGAAGTTTCCGCACTAACACGAGGACGAGCGAAATAAGTTCTCGGGTATTTCGGTACACCTCCCAATTCAAAAATCTGAATTTCTCCACGTTGTTCGTCGTCAGTTATTAGTCGTTAGTTGTTTGTTGTTTGTTGTCGGTCGTTAGTCGTATGTTAAGTCCTCTCAAGCAGTATCCTCAATTCTGCGGGGTTCAGTGAGCAGCTCTCGGCCTGTTCAAGCGAGATCTCCTTGCGCTTGAGTAAATTCACAAGCGAGCGGTTCAGGGATATCATCCCCTCCTGCACGCTCGTCTCAATCACAAGGTCAATCTGGTATATTTTCCGCTCGCGAATGAGATTCCGTATAGCGGAGTTGGTGAGCATGATCTCCGTCGCCGGCATGCGCCCGCCGCCCACCCGCGGCACGAGGCGCTCGGAGATAATCGCCACAAGCGTGGAGGCAAGCTGGGAAACCACCTGCCCCTGCTGCTCGGGGGGGAAGCTGTCAATGATGCGGTCAATGGTCTGCGAGGCGGAGTTTGTGTGGAGGGTGGAAAACACGGTGTGACCGGTCTCCGCCGCGGTCATCGCGGTCGCAATGGTCTCGGGGTCACGCATCTCGCCGATCATAATGACGTCGGGATCCTGCCGGAGCACCGCGCGGAGCGCTTCATGGAACGATGTAGTGTCCTGCCCCACCTCGCGTTGGGAGACGATGCAGCGGTCCTGCGCGAAGAGGTATTCAATGGGATCCTCCACGGTGATAATGTGCTCGGTGCGGTTGTGGTTTATCTCATCCAGAACGGCCGCGAGGGTGGTGGACTTCCCGTGCCCTGCTGGCCCCACGACGAGCACGAACCCCTGGTTCAGCTTGGCGAAATCGTGGAGGATGGGGGGGAGGTTCAGCTCCTCCACGGTGCGGATCTGGGCGGGGATGAGGCGAAGTGCCGCCGCCATGAACCCGCGCTGGAAGAACACGTTCACCCGAAAGCGCGCTTTATCCTCATAGTTAAATGAAAAATCCACCTGCCGGAGCTTCAGGAACCGGTCCTTCTGTTCCGCGGAGAGCAATGCCCCTACAAGCCCCTCAGCATCCTCCTTAGTGAGTATCGGTTCCTTCTGGAGTGGGATAAGGACGCTGTCAATGCGGATGGTGGGGCGCCGGCCCACCGCAATGTGGAGGTCCGACGCGTTCTCGCGCGCGGTGGCAATCAGAAGCTCGTTTAGTTTTTGTGTGTAGTCCATATTAACTTTATAAGTTATAACTAATAACTTATAACCATCAAATTATTTTATTTTATCACAACTGTTATCAGTTGTTAGTTATTAGTTATTAGTTTTTTACGTGGTTTCCTGAATGACCTCCTCCACTGACACGTCGCCCTTGAGCGCCTTCAGGATTCCGTCCGCGCGGAGCGTCACCATGCCCTGCCGCTTCGCCTCATCCGCGAGCTTCCCCTCGGTGAAACCGCCGGTGATGAGTTCGGCGAGCGTCCGCGTCATCTGAAACAATTCAAAGAGCGCGACGCGGCCGGCGGTGCCTTTCCCTTTGCACACCGGACAATCCGCCTTGGGCTTTGCATGAAAGACCGCATACGGCGGTTTTGCCTTCACCCCCTCCATCAAAGCGGGGGGGAGCGCCTCAAGTGCCTCGGTAATGACACGCTCGGCATCCCGCGGGGCTTCTCCCTTCACCCGACACTCAGGACAAAGCCGCAGCACGAGGCGTTGGGCCACCATGAGGTTCAGAGCGGATGAGAGGAGGAACGGCGGCACCCCGAGGTCCACGAGGCGAGGCACCACACCCACGGAGTTGTTGGTGTGGAGGGTGGAGAGGAGGATGTGGCCCGTCAGAGCCGCATTCACCGCGAGGTTGGCGGTCTCGCCGTCCCGGATCTCGCCCACCATAATGACGTCGGGGTCCTGGCGAAGGATCTGCCGGAGCCCCGAGGCGAACGTGTAGCCGATCTCCGGCTTCACCTGCGACTGGTTCACTCCCTCCATGAAGTACTCCACGGGATCCTCCAGAGACACCACGTTCACCGTGTCCTTCGCAAGCCGTCGCATGATGGCGTAGAGGGTGGTGGATTTCCCCGAACCGGTGGGGCCGCTTATCAAAATCATCCCGAAGGGGCGCGCGATGGCTTCCTCCAAGATCGCCTCGTGGTAGGGGGCGAGCCCGAGCTCCCCCAAACCCTTCAGGCCCGCGGTTGGGTCTAAGACGCGGAGCGCCACCTTTTCCCCTAAGGGGGTGGGGGACGTTGCTACACGGAAGTCAATGTCGCGCCCGAAGATTAAAGCCCGGAACCGCCCGTCCTGCGGTATGCGGTTCTCATCAAGTTTGAGGCGCGCGAGCACCTTCACGCGGGAGAGCACCTGCTGGATGAGTGCCGCGGGGAGCGAGGCGACTTCCTCAAGCACGCCGTCCACGCGAAAGCGGATGCGGAGGCGCGAGCGCTGGGGTTCAATGTGGATGTCCGATGCCCCTATCTCCACCGCCTGACGAAGGGTGGCCGCCACGATCTTGATGATGGGGGCGTCCTCCACGCTCCCCCCTTCCTCCAGCAAAATGGCGTTGCGCTCCCCCTCGGGGAGCTTCCCCACCTCCCTCACCGCCGCCTCCACCTCACTCCGATACGGCGCGTAGCGGCGCCACACCGCCTTTAAGTCGGACGGCGTCACGAGATACACCCCCAAGCTCACCCCCTCGCGCTTCGCGATGAAGCGGAGCGCCTCCTGGGCGCGCTCGTCATCGGGGCGCAACATCCCCACCACGAGCATATTACGCTGTCGTTCAAGGGGTATCACGCGGTAAGCCACCGAGGTCTCGCGGGGGATCATCTTCAGAAGGTCATCGGAAACCTTCGCCATTTCCACCGGCCGGTAGGGAACCCCTATGAGCTCGCTCTTCGCCGCGGCGATGGAGGGCTCATCCACCGCGCGATGCTCGTATATCACATCCTCCGCAGGCCGCCCTGTGAGCCGGGCATCGCGAGCGACGCCGTCCGCGGACGCCTGGTCAAGGAGTCCCTTCACTACAAGGGCGCCGAGCAGTTCCTGATCTGTCATACGCTTCGCTTACACGATGCTAATATACGAATTGATGCGAATGATACGAATAGATACGGATCATTAGCATTATTTGTATCATTAGTATGCATTAGTATATTAGTATCGCTCACTGGGGCTGGAATGGGTTTGCCCGTCCCGCCTGCGGGAGCACGAGGGGAGAGGTGTAGTCGCGGAGCGCCTTGAATACCGGGGAATCCACGACCGCGTTGGGGTCAAACTTCGCCTGCGAGAGCTCGTTCAGCTGCTGGAGGCGGTCGGGGGCAACCACCTCAATGAGCTCCGGGTTCTTGAAGAAAAGGTAGTACCCGCCGATGAATATGATGGCGAGCACCGTCACCACGGCGATGATGGTAACCCAGTTTGTTTTCCTTTCCTCTTCAACGACGATGGCCATAGTATTAACTTATAACTTACAACGTATGACTTACAACTGTTATCAGTTATTAGTTATCAGTTATTAGTTATTTCTGCTGGTAGTAGGTTTCAACCGTGAGGGAAAGGGAATCGGCGCCGCGGGTGCCGCCGGCGGTATAGGTATACCCCTTCACGTTTGACACGCGCACACCCGACTCCAAAAGCCGCACAAACTGCTTCAGCCCCGCGTAGGCGCCGTCTGTTCGCAAATGCATCTCAATCACGCCGAGGCGGGACACAAACGCG
>PCRZ01000017.1:9515-13223 GCA_002772205.1 Candidatus Jorgensenbacteria bacterium CG23_combo_of_CG06-09_8_20_14_all_54_14
TCTTGGGGAGCGTCGCGGTTTTGAAATCAATATTCCCCAGCACCACCCCGCTCGCCCGCGCGACCGCCTCCACCTGCCGGAGCGCCTGGATTGCCTCCTCGCTATTCGGCATGGCGAGTGAAACGGTCTCCTGGAGCCGGCTCACGTTCTGGAACTGCGCGATGAGATCCTTCACCTGCCCCACCGCCTGCCGCTGGTTCGCAAGGAGATTTGATTTTGAGGCCACAAGCGCGCGGAGTTTCCCCACATCACTCATGGCGCCGCGGATAAAATTGGCGTAGACCGTGAGCGCCCCCAGGACGAGGAGGAGAGAACACCCGATGCTCAAAATGCGTTTGGTGGAGACTCTCATCCCGTTAGAGATAGGTCGCCATGGGCGACCGTAACAATCACGGCCCTTTCACTACCAATTAGTTTCTCACCTTTGTGGATGTTGAAATACATATTGATACTTTGGTTATCTCTAACGGGACTCATAGTGCGAGTGGCTTATTGAAAAATGCGTCTGTGAAGTACACCGAAAGCTTGAAGGTGGCGCCGCCGCCCGCCACGTTCACGTCCTCGAGGAACACCTTTTGAACCTCGCGCACCTTCTCAAACACCGCCATCTGCTGGGCAATAGCATCAAAGGAAGAGGTGGTCCCCTGGAGGGTAAGTACCCGGTCCACGCCTTTGAACCGCGCTTCAGTGAACACCACGTCCCCAATCACGTTCTGCTCAAGGAAAGCGAGGAGGTTCGCGCTGAAGAGGTGGCGGTCAAGGGCGGTCTTCAGATTCACGATCTGCGAGTAAAAACTTACGAACCGATCCTGGTCCGCCATGCTCACCTCGTTCGAGAGCGCGTCAAGCGAGCGATCCAGCTCGGACGACTTCTCGTTGAGGAAGGCAGTGTATCCGAACCGGATGCCGAGGAATATAAAGAGCGTGAGGGCGAATATGACGATGGAGAACACCAAGAGTCGCCACGGCCACCCGACGGGCAGTTTCTCGGAAATGAACTGTCCGTTCACGCTTGGTTGGGGAGAGGTGACGTCGCTCATATGATTGCAATGCTAATATCCCTGCCCGCCATAGCCTTCATTTTTGTTTTTCCTCCAGACATAGCTTCCTCATAATTGATGTTTAGATATAAATCATCGGATAGGCGTTGGCAGGCGGGCAAATTCATGCGAATTATACGAGTTAAAGAAATTCTCCATTAGTAGTATTCGTATGCATTAGTATATTGGCATCGCACTTATCGGTTTTCTTATTCGTATAATTCGCATGCATTCGTATATTGGCATCGCACTTAAGTGTAATCACTTAACGGAAGAACCGGAGCGCGAGACCCGTCGCTACCGCGAACTCCCGGTTCAGAAACTGCATCGCCGGCTCAAGTCCGCTCGGGTATGAGAGGCGGATGAACGGCCGCGGCTCCGCGAGCGCGAGCTGTAAACGTTCCCGGAAATACTCCTCAATCCCGCGGAGGTTTGCGCCGCCGCCCGCGAGCATGAACCGCTCCACGCGCGCGCCGTACGTACGCTCATAGAGCCCGCGCACCCGTTCACACTCCCGTATTATAACATCTAAAAACGGCAGAAGCGATGTTGATAACTCCGCCTCGGCGCCGCCCGTGAGGAGCCCCCGGCGGCGCTTGAGCTCTTCCGCGCGGGCGGGGCTGATTCCCAAGCTCCGTGCAAGCGCCTGGGTGAGCAAGAGGGAACCGTAGTCGGTCTGCCCCACCTGCTGCACAGCGACGCCGTGCGCCACCACCATTGCCGTTGATTCAGTGCCGATATCCACAATAAGAGTGGTGTGATCTTCCGCGGAGGAAAGGGCACGCGCGAGCGACGCGCTCTCGGCCTCGAGGGAGACGAGATGGAGACCCGCGGCGCGGAAGATGGACTTATACTCCGCGATCAGGGCGTTCGGGATTGCTGAGATAAACACGCGCTGCATGCGCTGCCCCCGCAAATTCTCAAACTCTCCCGCCTTTTCCCACTCGAGTGCCACCTCGTCGACCGGCATGGGGATGTACTGGCGCGCCTGGAACGCCACCGACTTCCCGGTCTCCTCCCGCGAGAGGAGCGGCATCTCGATCGGCACCGAGAACGCGGCGAATGAGGGCACAGAGGCAATCGCTTTCCTCGCGGTGGGCTTCATCTCTCCGAGGAGAATTTTGATGGCGCGTACCGCCTCGCGCCCGTCAAGTTTGAGCGAGCTTGACTGGAGGGCGGCATTCCCGCGCTCCAGGTGCTCACGCATCTGGAGCGCCCCGTAGTTCTCAAGCGAAATTATTTCTCCTTTCCGCGTAAGCTCCACCACCTTCACCGAGGCGGTGCCGATGTCTACCCCGAGCACGCGCCCGACACTGAAAAAGTTTTTGATGTCGGTGAAAAAATCGGAGAGAATCTGGAGCTTCATTATCACCATTTTACCCCGTTAGAGGTTAAACCTGCAAACGAAACAACGCTCCCCGCTCTAATTCTTTACCGAATAAAAACGAATGCATCTCGAATAAATTCGTGATAGATTCAGTCTTATTTGTTTGACATTCGAGCGAGCAACGCGCGGTGGAGTAGAATGAGGGGCAATGGAGCGCATCGGTCACATCACCCGGAAGCTGTGGGGAGTGCTGCTTGACACGCTCTTCCCTCCACACTGCGTTGCGTGCGGCACACTCCTCCCCCGGAACCCCCGGCACGACGCCATCTGCGAGAACTGCCTCGCTGCCGTCACCTCGCGGGACGGATTCTGCTGTCCCCGCTGCGGCGCACGTCTCCCTCCGCCGCTCACTTCCACTCAACCCGCTTGCCACCCGGGAGAATTTTTTGTGCTCGCCGCGGCTATGAGCTACGTGAACCCCGCCCCCCGCGCGCTCATCCAGGCGTTGAAGTACGAGCACTCAAGAGCGGCGCTCGCACCGCTCTTGAGCGTGCTCCTCCCCTACCTCGCGGCAACCCTCCGCGGCGCCCCCGAAACTGCGGCGGATAACTGGGCCATCGTCCCCATTCCTCTCCACCCGCGACGCCTCCGGGAACGGGGGTTCAACCAGGCCATGCTCATCGCGGGGGCGCTCACAAAGATCGAATTGCTCTCCCGCGCCGCGGTTCTCCCTGATGCTCTCGCGCGGACACGCCACACACCACCACAGACCGCGGAGGCGAGCGCGGAAAAGAGGCGTGCAAACGTGGCACACTGCTTCACGCTCAAGCGCCCCGAGCTCATCCGCGGGAAGACGGTGCTCCTCGTGGACGATGTTTTCACTTCCGGCGCCACCATGGGAGAAGCCGCGGCGGCGCTCCGAGCCGGCGGCGTCAAGGGTATCATCGGCGTGACCGCTGCAAAAGCGTAGGCGACGAAATGGTTCCCCGTCGACCCTCACACCCCGATTCCCTCTATACCTATACTTTGCCTTAGCATGCGCTTGCCTCAATTTCTCCCATATGGGAGAAATTGAGGCAAGCAGTGCGAGAACCGCCAGCGGCGTTTGGCGTTAGAATTCAACTTAGGAAGCCGTGCGCCGCAAATCGAAAAGGCCAGCGCATCACGCGCTGGCCTTTTCTCTGTTGCCCTCGTTACCTCAAGAGGACTTTTCCTTCTGAGGCCTCAACAATAAGAATTGGCAGTTTGGCATCGGATGCCCTATATGTCACCGCAATTTAACCATGGCGTGGTTCACGTGACAACGTTTATTCGTTTTGAATTGCTGGAAAAAACGTTACA
>PCRZ01000017.1:13248-15143 GCA_002772205.1 Candidatus Jorgensenbacteria bacterium CG23_combo_of_CG06-09_8_20_14_all_54_14
TGTTTATTTGTGGGACGAAAACAGCGCTAGTAGAGCGCTGTTTTCGTGCGTCCTTGTTCTTCCTTACCGGGTCTCCTCAAAAAACTGGCGGGAGGTGCCTACGTCGCGGCAGTCGGCGTTCTTCGCACACTGCGGAACCAGCGGTTGACCTGAGAATCGGGTTCCCGGAACAGGTCCGCAGAGATTGTTCCTCACGCACACATTCACGCCCTCATTAGTGCCCTGTTCCCCTGCTGGTTGCGCGAATGTTTTTCCCGCGCCTTCGTTCGTGTAGAAAGTTTCCGCGGGCGTCTTGCCGTCGGTGTACACCGCCTTCACGCGGTAGAGATACACGGTGTCCGATCCGAGGTTGTCGTCACGATAGACGGAAGGGTTCGCGGCGGGAGAAAGAGTAACCGCAAACTGGCTGAAGTACGCGTTCAGGTCCACCTGCGCGCCTTCCACCACGCCCGCGAGTTCAACCGCTCCGATTATCCTTGCAAGCCGCGCGAAGAAATCCCCGATGCGATCAATGATCGCGGCGGCCGCTCCCCTCACCGCATCCCACATTGAGGCGGCGCGGCTCGCGGACGCGGGGGCAAGCGCCACCTGGACTCCCGCAGCAGGTGCTGGAGCGGCACACACGTCGTCAAGCGTGCCGTTATGGTCATAGTCCACGCGGAGAAGCGAGCACGCCTTCACGCGGTAGTAGAGGGTGCCCGCGGGCGGCGTGGGGTCGGTCCATTCATAGCTTGTGCGGGGAGGGCTCGCGTTGTAATCGCGATCCTCATCAAAAACAGCAACGAAAGAAGATAGAGAGGTGTCGCCTCCGGAGAACCGCGAAGTGGGAGTGGGATCGGTGCTCCGTTCCACCACATGGTAGTAGGGGCCGCGGAATTGTGCGGCGTTCGTTTGATTCTGCCACGTCACATGAATTCCTCCCGCATCGCGCGCCGCCGCAACCGCAGCGGAAGACGCGGGTGTCACTTTGATGCGCTCCGACGCGAAATTGTGGGGGCGGACCGCGTTATCCTTCCACGTCATGTAGAGCGAGGAGGCGCTCAACGTGGTAACGTTTAGGAGCGTGGGATCCTGTGGTATCATCGCGAGAGTGGTGCAGGAAATCGGAGACGCCGGCGTAAGTTCGCTCGCAGGGGTTCCGCTGTCTGTGTAATTAATTTTGAGTTGATAGTAGCGGGTAGCGCCCGCGGCCAATGGCTTATCTTCAAACGATCCCGCTCCCGCACTCCTCGCCGCAATCACCGAGAGGCCGGTATTGGAGTCACCGCCGAGCACCTCCAGCTGATGTTGCCTACTCACAGACCCCACCCATGAGAGGAGAATGGATGTATCGCTCGTCGTGCGGCAGAAAAAAGTATAAACTGGGGCAGGGGGCACAGGGGGTTGACACACTGCCTGACAACTGGAAAGACTTGAATAAGTGCCGCCGCTGGAAACGGCCTCACATTGATAATTTACACCACAATTATAACCGCCTGGCGGCACCGGACATACAGCTTGGCAAGCCGGAAGATTTGAATAAGTGCCGCCGCTGGAATTAAATACACACTGATTATTATTTACACAGTTATAACCGCCCGGCGGCACCGGACATGCAGCTTGGCAAGCTGGAAGATTTGAATAAGTGCCGCCGCTGGAATTAAATACACACTGATTATTTACACAGTTGTAGCCAGCGACAGTATTCAAGATAAAAGTGGCACTCGCGGTTTTATCACTGTTCATTTCTACGGTGCAGTTGGAATTACTACCAAAGCTCGCGCAAGCGCCGCCCCAGCCGGCAAAAGTAGAACCATTATCAGCGATGGCCTCCAGATAAACTGTTTCGCCCTGCCCGTAATCATGAACAAGAATAGAACACCTTTGTGTTCCGTCAGAGTTTTGCCCTCCGGCGC
>PCRZ01000017.1:15179-15695 GCA_002772205.1 Candidatus Jorgensenbacteria bacterium CG23_combo_of_CG06-09_8_20_14_all_54_14
CGCGGAGCTGGCTGTGATAAGACCGTAGCCAGAACCGGGTTTAGTGGCAATCAGCCTATAAGTCTGGACTGAAGCAGCCGCAAAAGCCATCGTAAATGTTATTGAACACTTATTCCCTGATAATAAAGCTAAAGAAGAATTGGAAGGAGCAGGATTATCAGAAGTGATAGCCGGTCCTACTGATTGGTCCGCTCCGGTGGGATAACCACCTTCCCACGTGAGAGAATAAACGCCAAAAGGCGCATTGGTCTTTGCAGACCGAATACAGTTGTCTGTATTGTTGCCCAAAAGCTGTAGCTGTTCATGGAGCGTGGAGACACAGTTGTTATTGCCTGTCGTCACCTCTGTACCGCCGACCGTAACCTTGAAATTGATAGCGGTGCCCTGCCCGTTCGTGCATAGCGGGATAGCCGCAAAAGTCATAGTGAAAGTTGCTGTGAGATTAGTAGCTGACAAGGTAGCTGAATCAGGAGTGATTGTAGGCGGTAAGTGTTGTGCTCCGGTGGGATAACCGCT
>PCRZ01000010.1:0-13250 GCA_002772205.1 Candidatus Jorgensenbacteria bacterium CG23_combo_of_CG06-09_8_20_14_all_54_14
AACCCACTCCCGTTTTTTCGGAACTGACCTTGTTTGCGTCTCCCATCGGTCGTCCTTTGGTGCGGGGCTCGGCTCGGTGCGGGGCACAGCCCTCAGCGGGCCTTCCAGCGGTCGTAGATGTTTAAAACCGCCTTCACGGCATCCCCTGCGGAAATGTTGTTCTGCCGATACTTGCCGTCCGTCACGTCCCCCGCGGCCCAGATGCCCGGGCGCGAGGTCGCTTGGGTACGCGGGTCCACCACCACCTCGCCACGTTCGTTCACGTCCACTAAATCTTTCACGAGCGCGCTATTCGGGTCCAGCCCGATTTCCACGAACACGCCTTGCACCGAAAGTTCTTTTTCAGCGCCCGAACTCTTTTCACGGTACCGGATACCCGTGACCCATTGGTCGCCGAGGATCGCGAGCGTCTCCGCGTTCAAAACCACGCTCACCTTTCCCTTGTCGGCAAGGGCGTGCTCCTGCGTCTGCGGATCCCCTTTGAGCGCCCCGCGGCTGTGAATGAGCGTGGTGTGCCGCGCGTACGGCAGAAGGTCCACTACCGCTTCAAGCCCCGAGTTGCCTCCCCCCACCACCGCGACATCTTTGTCTTTAAAGAGCGGGGCATCACAAATGGAGCAGTAGGCGACCCCGCGTCCTTCAAGTTCGCGCTCGCCCGGCACGTTTAAGTGCCTTCGTGCGCTCCCCGTGGCGAGAAGCACCGCGCGCGTTTCGTAATTACTTCCCTTCTCGGTCATCACCCGAAATCCACTTTCAAGCGCCTCTATCTCTTTCACCTTTTCGCCCTCTTTGATATCCAGCCCGTCCTGTGCTTTGAGATGCGCCTTAAATGATTCGGCGAGGTCAAACCCCGATATTTTTGGGGTGCCGATCCAGTTCTCCACGGATGCGGACACGAGCGATTGCCCGCCGAGCATGTCGGCAACGATCGCGGTCTTTAATTTTTTGCGAGCGGCATACACCGCGGCGGCAATTCCCGCCGGCCCCCCGCCGATAATGATGAGATCATAGACCATACCCGAGCGGAACATTCACATACCCTCCCGCGGAGGCACCATCCCCCAGAATGCGAGTGTGATGATTGCTATCCCCGCGAGCACGTTATTCCACCGCGCAAGGTTTAGCGCCGAAAACCCCAACACCCACGGCGAGATGAGCACCCATACCCCGAGACCCACGAGTACCCCACAGTACCATTTCCCCATAAGCGTATCGTTAACGATTGAGAAGTTTGTCAAACACCTGTTTTACGAGCTCGTAGGGAAGGGCCCCGTTCATACTGACCCGCTTCCCGTCAGCGGCAACAAAAAGTGTCGGGGGGCTCCCGGGGGGGAGCTGCTGCGCAATCTCACTATTGGTCGCGGTGATGAAATCCTTCGCGCCCGCGCTCGCCTCATTCCGGAGCAGGAGCACTGAATAAGGAGTTCCCCGCACCCCCGCCGCCATTCCCTCTTCCTCGTCGGCTTGGATCCGCGCGGCATACTTCCCGCTCGAGAGGCAACTTGCAAAATTTCCCTTGGGGAGTCCCACATACTCGGCGATGCGCGGGAGCTCCGCCGGATCAAGCCCGTTGTTCGAGGGCGTAACCGCAAACAGACGGTCCAGGTACGCCCAGAACTTGTCACTGCCGCCGAGCTCGTTCGCACACTCCGCCGCCTCGGCTTCGTGCCGTGCCTTCTGGTGAAGCTCATCAAGCGGGAAGTGGCGGAATACCAATGCCACATCATCGCCGTAGCCCGCCACCACCTCCTGTATTGTCTTATGGAGGATTTTGCAGTATGGACACTCCAAATCGGAAAATTCCACTACCACGATCGGGGCATCTTTCTTCCCGCGAAGGTGGTCGTCTTGATTCACTGCCCTTACCTTCTCAAGCGCGGGGGCTGACGCAACGCCGGCTGATACGCTCTCCGGCCCCTTCTCTGCGCGCTTCCCCACGTTGTAGACAAGGGCAAGCGAAACAATGAGCGCCGATATCAAAATGCTCGCCGGGAGCAAAAAATCACGCTTCGGTTTTTCGCTTATAGGTTCCATAACGTTCATTATAACCAAAAAGGAACGAAAATCAACACTGCCCACACCAAATTATATACCGCAATTAGTGCGGGGGTCCATCCTGTTAGAAGTTCCCTTTTTCAGAAGGGTAAAACGAGCTAATGGAAAAAAGAAAAAAAGAACGTAGCTGCTTTGTGTATCACATTAAAACGCGATCGCGTTTTAATGTGATGGGAAAATTTTGCGCTGCGCTACGTGACGAAGTATGTATTGTCACATTTGCAACAAATACTTCTAACGGGATACACTAAAACCGTATGTCACCGCTCAAAAAAGTGGCGCTTTTCCTCGGGGATGTCCTGCTCCTCTACGCCGCCCTCGCGGCCACGCTTTTTATCCGCTACGGGGCGGGAGAGCTCTCCGCAAGCTTCGCGGTCCACGTTATCCCCTTCTCCGCCATCTTCATCGCGTGGGCGTTCATCTTCTACCTCTCCGACCTCTACCACCTCAAATCGTTCTCGAATCCCGCTACGCTCGCCAGAAATCTTTCCCTCGCCATTGCCATCGCCACGGGGTTCTCGGTGGTGTTCTTCTACCTCTTCTCGGGATTCTTTGAGCTCACCCCCAAAACCAACCTGCTCATTTTTGCGGCGGCGTTCTTTGCGTTTGATTACGGCTGGCGCCTCGGACTTTTCCACGTCTTCACCTCGGGTGCCGCGGGGGTCATTGTAGTCGGCAATTCCCCGCGCATTGCCGAGATTGGGAAATGTCTGGACACCTACCCGCACACCGGCTACCGCATCGCCGCCGTCTTCTCCGACGCGGCGGCTCTGGATTTCGACACGCTCACCCGCACCATACGGGAAAAACAGGCGGCGCTCCTCGTGGTTCAATCAAACCTCTCGGAAAAATCACGGGTGCTCCACCTAACCTACCGCGCACTTCCGCTGGGCATTGCCGTCATTAATTTCGCGGACTTCTACGAGATGATCTTTGAGAAGGCACCGCTGGAAGATCTCGGCGAACAGTGGTTCATTGAGAACGTTTCCACCCGGCGCCCGTTCTACGACCGCGCGAAACGGCTACTTGATGTGGTCTTAGGCACCATACTCGCCATCATCCTCTCACCTTTTATGCTTATCGCATTGCTTCTTATACGTTTTACCTCCCGCGGTCCGGTCATTTTTCCGCAGGAGCGGGTGGGGAAGAACGGAAAATTATTTACTCTCTACAAGTTCCGCACCATGCGCCACAACGCGGGGGAGACATCATGGGAGTTTTGGACCGAAGCTCACGACTCGCGCATTACACCAATCGGAAAATTTCTCCGCTTCACCCACATGGATGAATTCCCTCAACTTTGGAATATCATTCGGGGAGACATTTCGTTCACGGGCCCCCGCCCAGAACGGGAGGAACTCGCTACGAAATACCAGAAATTCCCCTACTACGAGATGCGGCACGTGGTGAAACCGGGCCTCACCGGCTGGGCGCAGATCAACTACCAGCCGAGCGCCTCACTTGAAGAAGCGTACGAAAAGCTGAAGTACGATCTCTACTACGTGAAAAACCGCTCACTCTTCCTGGACCTCCTTATTATCATAAAAACCATCCGCCACCTTTTCGTCTCTTTCACCGCCTGATCCCCTCCCATGCTACAGCGACTAAAAGAGCTGCTTTTCACCAACCGCGGCGCCCGCCAGACGGTGATGAAAAACGCGTTCTGGCTCTCGGTGAGCAACATCGGCGGGCGTCTCATCCGCGCAGTCATCATCATCTATGCCGCGCGCGTCCTCGGCGCCGCCGGGTACGGCGTTTTCTCCTACGCGCTGGGGCTCGCGGGATTCTTTACTATATTCGCGGACATAGGCATCAATGCCATCCTCACGCGCAACGTGGCGCGTGATCCGGCACAAGATAGGGAATTTTTTGCAACGGCATTCTGGCTCAAGGTGGCGCTCCTCCTCGGCACCGCGCTCGTGGTCGTCTTTGCTGCGCCGCATTTCTCGAACATCCCCGAGGCCACAGTCCTCATTCCGTTCGTGGCTCTCCTCACCATTGCGGACGGCATCCGGGAATTCTGCAATTCCTATTTCCGCGCGAAAGAGAAAATGGAACGCGAGGCCATCATAACCACCACTATGAATGTTGCTATCACCGGCATTGGTTTTGCGGCGCTCGCGCTTTCTGCCACTTCTTACTCATTCACTATGGCGTACGTGGGAAGTTCGGCGCTGGGCGCGCTCGCGGGAATCGTAATTTTAAGAAAGGAATTTGCTGGCGTTTTCGCGTTTTTCAGGCGTTCCCTCATCCGCCCCATCATGAACTCGGCACTCCCAATCGCGTTTTTAGCGGTGCTTGGTTCTCTTTCCCTTAACGTGGATATGATCATGCTCGGCTGGTGGCGTACCCCCGAAGAGTTGGGATTCTATGCGGCCGCGCAGAAGATCGTGCAAGTGCTCGTCACGTTCCCCGGCATCATCGCCGCAAGCGTCTTCCCCGCCCTTGCGCGATTCATTGGCGCACACGAAAAGGAACGGGAAATAAATCTCGTCGAGAAATCCGTCGCGCTACTTCTCTTTTTAGCTCTCCCGCTCGCGGTGGGAGGAATGGTATTGAGCAATTCCATCATAGGGTTCCTCTACGGGAACGAATACCTTCCCGCATCGCTCTCGTTCCAATTTCTCATTGCTATGCTCCTTTTCGTGTTCCCGGGATCGATCTTCGGGAATTTTCTCCTCGCCCACGATCAGCAAAAAAAATTCGCGCCGGTGGCGCTCTTCGCCTCTCTAGGCAACGTATTTTTCAACGTGCTTCTCATCCCCCGATTCGGCATTGCGGGCGCCGCGGTTGCCACGCTCATCATGCAAGGATTCTCCAATCTTTCTCTCTGGCATATTACGAAACGCATCACGCCGTTTAGAATATTCTTCCACATCAAAAAAATCGCCATCGCGACCGTGGCTATGGGAATTGCCACATTCCTTATGGACGCCCTCAAGGTGAACGTGCTGTTGAACATCGCCATCTCCGGCGGTATTTATCTGCTCTCGCTCTACGCATTGAAAGAGCATTTGGTCATGGAATTTAAAACGCTCTTAGGTCTCGCGAAAAAAGGCGATGAAAATATGGGAGCGGTTGCCCCGCTTTAAGCTCACATGTGCGGCATCACGGGCATCTACCATTTCAAGAACTCAAAAACAGTTGACGAACGGACACTTGTCACGATGCGCGATACGCTCACGCATCGCGGTCCCGATGATGCGGGCGTTTACCTCTCCCCAAACCGCAAGGTGGGATTCGGCACGCGCCGTCTGAAGATCATTGACCTTTCAGATGCGGGGCATATGCCGATGGGCGCAAGCGCCCAAAATTCGAAATTCCCTGCCCGACCGGCAGGCGGGGAAATTCGCCCGCCCTCGGCAAGCCTCTGGCGAGGCCGGGGAAATTCGAAATTTAATGTATGGATCACCTACAACGGGGAAATCTACAACTTTCGCGAGCTCCGCAGTGAACTGGAAAAGAAGGGATATTATTTCCGCTCCCGCTCGGACACTGAGGTGATTCTCGCAAGCTATTTGGAATATGGCGTTGATTGCGTGAAACAGTTTAACGGGATGTTCGCGTTCGCCATTTGGGACGAAGAGAAAAGGATGCTCTTCGCCGCGCGCGACCACTTGGGGGTAAAACCCTTCTACTATGCCATCCGAAATGGAATTTTCTACTTCGGCTCGGAGATCAAAGCTATTCTCGCCCACCCCGATTTCCGAAAGGAGCTCGCGGAAGAAGTTATTCCTCATTACCTTACTTTTTCAACCACACCCGCGCCGCTCACGCTCTTCCGCGGCATAAAGAAGTTGCCCGCGGCGCACGCGCTAACGATGGACGCCGCCGGCGTGCTGCGCGAATGGGAGTATTGGAACCCAGCACCACATCTCGCGCGCGGGCGCGGGGCAAGCCCCTCAACAGAAACGGAATACATAGATGAGGTTCGCACGCTCCTCCGCGATTCCATCCGCGCCCAGATGGTTTCGGATGTGCCGTTCGGGTGCTTCCTCTCGGGCGGCGTTGATTCTTCAGTGAACGCGGCTCTCATGAGCGAAGCGCTCGGCAAACCGGTGGAAACGTTCTCGGTTGGCACGAAGGGAATGGCGAACCGCAACGAATTTGAATACTCACGCTTGGTCGCAAGAAAACTGGGAGCGCGCTCGCACGAAATTGAAATAGATGAGTCACATCTCACACGGTTCCTCGCGGACTACGCGTTCCACTTTGACGACCCGAACGGCGATCCAGTGAGCTTCCCGCTCTTCTGGCTCTCCCGGCTCGCGAAGGACGCGGGCGTCACGGTCATACAGATCGGCGAGGGTTCGGACGAGCTCTTCGCCGGCTATGAACAGTATCTCAGCGCGCGGCGCCTCTACAAGCGGTGGTGGCAAAAGCTCGCGGTGCTCCCTGCGCCGCTCCGGCGCGCCGCATTCCTCGCAAGCGCGCCGTTCTCCGGAACACGCTTTGAGTTCGGGCGGGAATTCGTCCGCCGCCTCGCCGCAGGCGAAGAGCCATTCTGGGGCACCGCTGTCGCATTCTCAGAGCTCCAAAAAGCGGAATTGCTCAATTCATCATTCGATACACGAATCACGCCTATCACCAGCTATCCCTTCGTGAAACGTTTCTATGACGAGGCGGACAGGGATATGCCAGACGCGGATTTTCTCGCGCGCGCCGCGTACATTGAGGTAAAACACCGTCTCCCCGAATTTCTCCTCGCACGCGCCGACCGGATGACCATGGCGCATTCCGTGGAAGGCCGCGTGCCGTTCCTGGACCACCGCCTCGTGGAACTCGCGCTCGCCATGCCTTCGGCGATAAAAACGAAGGGCAACGTTACTAAATATATTCTGAAAAAAGCGGTCGCGGGCATCATTCCGGACGAAATCATCAACCGTAAAAAGCGGGGGTTTGAAAGTCCCATCGGTGTATGGCTCCGCAATACCGAAGGCGCGGGCAAAACGCTCGCCGACATCATTTTCAATTCAAAGCTTAAGGAACGCGGACTCTTGAACTACAACTATGCGGGTTCTCTCCTCGCCGCTCACCGGCGCGGCACGAGCGACGAAGGATTCCGCCTGTGGAACCTCATTACCCTCTCCCTCTGGTACGACCGGTGGTTTGCTTAACCTTAATTCAGAAACGCTCCAAAATCTCTGCGATACGCTCCGCGGCGTGGCCGTCACCGTAAGGATTTTTCTTGCCCGTCATGGAGGTGTACAATTTTTGATTATCTAAAAGCTCGAGTGCGGCGCTGACAATTTTTTCTTTGTTTGTCCCTACAAGTTTGCTCACGCCGATTTCCACACCTTCCATCCTTTCGGTTTTCTCGCGCATCACTAAAACCGGCTTATTCAAAGAAGGTGCCGATTCCTGGATACCGCCGGAATCGGTCAAAATAAAATACGCTCTGTTCATTAAAAAAGCGAATGGTTTATAGGCCATAGGGGGCGTGAGAAAAACATTCTTCGCGCCGCTTAACACAGAATAAGCTGTCTTTTGAACACTCGGATTTGGATGCACTGGATACACAATCGCCACATCGTCTCTCTTCGCGGCTATTTCTTTTAGCGCCTCACAAATACTCTCTAATCCTCCGCCAAAGCTCTCTCGGCGATGAGCGGTAACTAAAAGGATTTTTTGTGTGTCATCAAGCTGTAACCCGTAATTCTTTTTCAAATCTTCTCTTATTTCTCTCTCAATACTCGGATTCTTGTAGCGATCAAGAACCCACAGAAGCGCGTCAATCTCGGTGTTGCCAACAACATAAATCTTTTCGGACGACACGTTTTCGTTCAAAAGATTTTTCTTCGCGTTTTCCGTCGGCGCAAAATGAATATCGGCAAGTCTTCCTAAAAGTTGCCGGTTTATCTCCTCGGGGAAGGGGGCGTATTTATCGTAGGTGCGGAGGCCCGCCTCCACGTGTGCTATGGGAATCTTGAAATGGAACGCGAGGAATGAGGAGAGGAACACCGTGGAGGTGTCACCTTGGACCACGAGGAGGTCCGGACGCTCGCGCTTCAAAATGAAGAGAAAGCGCAGGAGACCGAAACCGCTCTGGAGTAGAATCTTCCCTTTTTTGAACAGTCCAACCCCCTTGCTCAAGAGGTCCTTGTCACTGATGGATATGTTGAGGTCAAAGTCAGGCTCCACCCCGAACGTTGTGAGAACTTGATCGAGCATCTCTCGGTGCTGGCGGAACACGCACACCGCCACCTTCAGGTTGCTGCGTTTCTTCGCCTCCGCTATGACCGGCGCAAGTTTTATCGCCTCGGGTCGGGTGCCAAATACCACCAATAATTTTTTCATAAGCACAAAAACCATTCAGCAGCAATGGGAACCTTAGAGAAAAAGTTTTACTGTTGAAGCGAGATCTTTTGGCATCTCAGAATTCAAGGAATAAAAAACGTGGTTTTCTTTCCCTTTACTAGAAAGCACATCAAGATTGTCCAGCATGATAAGGTGTTTTGAGGTCGCTTTAAGTGAAATATCAAGCGCGTCCGCAATATCCGTCACGCTCATTCTTTCGCGGTGCGCGAGAAGATTTACAATCTTCACGCGATTGATATTCGCAAACGCTTTAAAAACATGAACCCAACGCCTCATAAAATTATTAGTGGCTTTACCTATTCAGTATCTATTTTCACTACCTATTCAGTATATCACCACAAATACCTATTCTCCAATTCGCGCGAATTGGAGAATAGGAAAAAAGCAACAAACCCAATGCCTTTCCTATACCCCACGAATAACCTTGTCCCATTCAGGGATAAGTTTCTCTTTCGTGAAATGTTCCCGTAAATAACTGCGGCCGTTTTTACCGAGCGTTTTGAGCGACGCTCGCGCCTCATAAGCGGCACGGAACGCGGCGATGACCGCCTCGCGATCATCGGAAATCGCGGTAAAGCCGCATTTTGCCTCATTCACTATCCGTATAGCGTCGCTCTCGCGGTGTACTGCCACAACTACCGGAATCCCTCCCGCCATATATCCCATAAGCTTCGCGGGAACCGCGGGAGTGGTGTTCTTTGAAGTGAGGGTTACAATACCCACATCCATTTCCTTCACGAGCACCGGATACTCCCCGCTTGATACGAACGGTTTGAAAATAACGTTCGTGAGCTTCTTTTCACGGACGATTCGCTCAAGCCGCGGGCGCGCGGTGCCGTCACCCACGAAAAGAAATTTTATGTTGTTGAAATCATTGTCACTGGAGTTGTCTCGATTATTTTGATTTTGACCACTCGTATTATCTATTCTCCAATTCGCGCGAATTGGAGAATAGGTTTTGGCGTCTTTGGAATTTTTGATGAGAGGTGGGGATGATTGGAACGTTTCGGCGGCGGCAAGTATCATATCAAGCCCCTGTGATGGTCCGAGCACTCCCGCGAAAAGGAAAATAAATGCGTTTTCCAGCCCCCACATTTTTCGGAATCGGTTTCCCCGGGACGCGGCACCTGTGGTGAGCTTTGTCGAACCATCGAATGATTTACCCTGAGCCCTGTCAAAGGGCGCCATATCTATCCAGTGCGGTATCACATGTAGTTTCTCCGCCGGAACGCCACGCTTTTCTTCCAAGTAGCGTGCATGGTTCTCGGAAGGTACGATAATCAAATCCGCGCTCCGATAGACGCGCCGCTCCATCGGCCCGAACACAAGCTGTATGAGCGGCTTCTGCCACGCCGCAACGAGATCAATGCCGTTCTGCGGGAAAATGTCGTGGACGTTCGCGATAAACTTTGCGCGGTAATACTTCGCGAGTTTTGCCGCGGCAAGTGCCAAGGGGAGCGGCGGGCTGTGAACGATAATAAAATCAAAGATTTTACCCTGAGGGCTTCGGCTGAGCTCAGCCGAGTGTCCTTGCCGAAGGGCCACGGAAGTTGACATCACTTTCCGCACGCCGCGCGTAAAAATGGCGGGGAGGAGCAGCTGTGAAATGCCGCGGAAGATATACGGGATGCGGTGGTGCGGGAGGGTCGCGATGCGGACCACGCGCACCCCGTTTACCGTCTCGTCGCGCGGCATATCCTTCGCGTTCGTCCCCTCTGCCAAGTTGTACGCCGGCACTGTGGTCGCCACAATCACCTCGTGGCCGTGCGCGGAGAGCCCCTCGGCAAGTTCCTGCATGAGTTGCGCCGCCGAGCGGACCTCGGGAGGATAGGAATCAGTGATGATGAGAAGTTTCATAACAAAACAGCTACAAAGTCATTATGGAAGGGTTCACGTGCAAACGTCAATTAAAAACGGAAATCACTTACTAACCTATTTTTCGCTCTCACAGAATTAGAGTTTCTTCTTCGTTTACTACACCAGCAAGTTGCTAAAGAGAGGATGCTATAATTGACTATAGCACCCTCTTATTCTCTCAATAAAAAACTGTAGAATGAATCGGCGACGCATAAAATTATTCCCAAATTCTATACCGAACTCCTCCGCGCCGCTAAGCGGACTTTTGCTAATTTACAAACCTAGACCTATTCTCCAATTCGCGCGAATTGGAGAATAGCTTTTTGCTCTAATGTGCCGCCGAGGGGACGCAACCCCCACGCCTAATGCATGGGCGTGGAGGTTTACCAGTCCAGTCAAAAAAGCTATAATTCCCTCAATGAGTCCCGTTAGAGACAATAAAGGTATCTATATGCATTTCAACATCTGTAAGGGCGGAAAACCAATCAGCAATAAAAAGGCCGTGGCTATCACGGTCGCCTGTGGCGACCTGTCTCTAACGGGATGAGAATACTCACCGGTAAAAAGTGGCGCGAGGGGTTTTTGGATTACCACCGCAATAAAAAAGAGTACCGGATTCAAGTTCTTGCCTGGAAAAACTTGGAAAAGCTTGAGAACGTGTATCATACGCGGCCAAGGAGTTTGCGGTTGCTCATCAATTACTTCCCTGTGGTGGGGCTCGAAGGGCTCATCACTAAAACATGGTCGCGCATCAGGGAGGAGCGGCGCAACGAGAAATATGTCTCCTGCGGCATAGGGAAAATTTTGGAAAGCGCGGACGACAAAAAATATGCTCCCGGAGAAGTGGTCGGATTTGTCGCCCCTCTCCACCCGGCCCTCGTCGAGCGTGTGGTGCTGCCCGAAGAACTGATCTTTAAAGTGAAAGTGTCGGATGCGCCCGCAATGTCGGACGGCGCAATTCTCTACTCGCCCCTCGCGAAGGAGAAACCGCAGAACGTGTGGTGGAAAGATATCAGAGGTTGGAGCATCTACTCGGGAATAAAAATTTCTGAAAAAACGAGAAAGGAGCTGGCACAGGGGTTGAAACAAGAGATTAAAAGCACCGGATGGTCCACATCGGAACGGATTGATACGCGCAATGCAAGCGCGGTCTCAACCACAAAAGGTGAGGTTGGAAAAAATTCTTCGGCGCTGCTCAGGACTGGGGCAAACTTAAAAAAAAGCGGCATTCTGTACGGCTATGGCAACTATGCAAAAACTAACATCATTCCGTACACCAGACCGTTCGTAAACATACAAACGGTCCACGAAATCGACCCGACACAAATATTCCTGGAACAAGGGGTTCAAAAATGGGATTCGTCACCTTTCCCCACAAAAGATGAAAAATACGACGTTTATTTTGTTGCAAGCTACAACCACACCCACGTCCCGATAACCCTCCATGCTCTGAAGCAGGGAGCGTATGTAGTCGTCGAAAAGCCGGTGGTGATGGACTACGAAGAATTGGAAGCACTGGAAAAAGCCCTTAGGACGACCGGGCGGAAACTTTTTATTGGATTTCACAAGCGCTACGGGCTCTTCAATAAGCTCGCCCTGGAAGACCTCGGCGTAAGCCGCGGCGAGCCGATATCATACCACTCTATTGTGTATGAGCTGATCCAGCCGGAATTCTTTTGGTACAACTGGCCGGTCTCGCGGAGCACATTTTTATCGAACGGCTGCCACCAAATTGACCACTTCCTTCACCTCAACAATTTCAGCAAACCGAAGGATGCCGACATTAAGCTTTTACAAGACGATGCCGTTGAGGTGTGGATAGAACTTGAAAATGGGGCGTCGTTCACCACCACCTTCAGCGAAAAAGGCACCTCGCGGGTGGGGCCGAGAGACATCGTGGAGTTGAAGGTGTATGGAAGAAACGTCCGGATAACGGACGCCATACAATACCAGTCCGAAGACAATCACCACATCATCAGGAAAAAGAGGATATTCAAAACCAACAGCTACAAGGACATGTACCACACGATAGGGGCGAAGATCGCAAACAACGAGGAGGGGGACTCCATAGAGTCAATTCTCATATCCGCAAAAATAATGTTGGACCTTGAGGAAAAACTGCAGAAGATGAAAGGGTGGCGCGATAAATATAAAAGAGCTAAGGAAGAGTTTTCGCGGTACTTCTTTTAATTCTCCATAACTCCCTTGTGTTCCCTCTTAGCTTAAGAGGGAAAGTTTGTCATCGTAACTCCCCCAACCCCCTCTTACCTTAAGAGGGGGTCATCTTCTCTGCTCCTCCTCTTAGGATAAGAGGAGGCGGGGAGGAGTTACACTCCACAATAACCCCTCTGCATCTCCCCTTGTTTCAAGGGGAGAGAGTTTCCATTCCTCCACTTACCTTAAGGGGAGGGTGAACTTATCTCCTCCCCTTACTATAAGGGGAGGTTGGGAGGGGTTACATCCTCAAAGTTTCAACAGTTGACCGTATCTTTTCATACACCCCGTTCAAATTCTGCAACACGTCATTATTCCAAAATCGTATCACGGTAATATCTTTCTCTTTTAAATACTTGGTGCGCTTTGTGTCGTAGTCATTGTCTATGTGCTGGCTACCGTCAACCTCTATTGCTAACCGTAACGCTGGGCAGTAAAAATCTAAAATATAACTTCCGACGCTATATTGTCTTACAAACCGCGCCCCTTCCATCTGCTTCCCCCGGAGTACTTGCCATAATTTTCGTTCTGCATCGGTTTGCAATCTGCGCAACGACCTGCGTCTCTCCTTCAAGTCCTCGCTGTTATAGAGGTGTTTCATAACTCCCCTCATTCCCCTCTTACCTTAAGAGGGGAGGTAAATACTCGTAACTCCTCTTTGTCTCCTCTTATCCTAAGAGGAGAAAGCGTTCACCTTTCTCCATTCATCCCCTTATAGTAAGGGGAGGTTAGGAGGAGTTACTACATCATAACTCCCCTTTGTCTCCTCTTATCCTAAGAGGAGAAAGCGTTCACCTTTCTCCATT
>PCRZ01000010.1:13290-14001 GCA_002772205.1 Candidatus Jorgensenbacteria bacterium CG23_combo_of_CG06-09_8_20_14_all_54_14
CTCCCCTCAATCCCCTCTTACTTTAAGAGGGGAACAAACTATCATAACTCCCCTGACCCCTCTTACCTTAAGAGGGGAGGAGAACCACGGCGCAGACGCACGATTTCACAGTCAATCATGAGCGGATACCAAAAACCGTGGAGCGTGTGGTACACGATGCCCGGCACGCCGTCCAAGATGCCGCCACGCACAAACATCACATACCCCCAGTAGAGGAACGGGCGCACAAAAAGCGGCAACCGGTCCCACCGCTCCCGCTTCGCCGCACGCTCACGCGACGCCGCATCATCCCCTGTCGGGCCTTTAGCGCTCTCCCCTGCGAGATGTTCGCGCGCCTTCAGCTCCGCGTAGCGCCGATGCTTTGCAAACCAATCGCGGAGACCACGGCGGTCATCGTGCACGAGGTCGCGTGCGAGACGGTCAGTCACTCCATCCACCGCAAAGTGCTCGTCCATGAGCATTCCCTCGCACCGCGCCGCCTTGTGCCGCATGAGACGCAAAATCCACACGGGATAGTATCCGCCGTGCTTCAACCACTTTCCCCAAAACATAAAACGGCGTTTCACATAAAATCCGTTCACGGTTGACGCAGATACGTGCGGATTGAGCTGATTTACGCTGATATCCTCCTTAACCCCTCCCAACCTCCCCTTATCATAAGGGGAGGTAATCCACCTCCTCCCCTTATCATAAGGGGAGGTAATCCACCTC
>PCRZ01000010.1:14016-14195 GCA_002772205.1 Candidatus Jorgensenbacteria bacterium CG23_combo_of_CG06-09_8_20_14_all_54_14
GGGGAGGTAATCCACCTCCTCCCCTTATCATAAGGGGAGGCAGGAGGAGTTACCTGCCCCAACGCTTCAGCTCCGGCGGCGGACACTGGAGCTATTACCTTTCCAATCTCCCTTTTCAATTCCTCGGTCGGGTATTCGTCCGCATCAATAAAGAGCACCCACTCGTTTTTGAACGGGAG
>PCRZ01000010.1:14202-14546 GCA_002772205.1 Candidatus Jorgensenbacteria bacterium CG23_combo_of_CG06-09_8_20_14_all_54_14
AGCGCCCAGTTTCGCTGTGCCACGTAGTTTTCAAACGGATGCTCAACGACGGTCGCACCAGCTTCGCGCGCTATCTCCACGGTGCGGTCCGAGGAGCCAGAGTCCACCACGAACACCTGGTCGGCCCAACCCGCCATGCGTTCAAGACACCGCGAGAGGTTTACCTCCTCGTCTTTCGTTAAAATAACCGCTGAAAGGGGTATCTTCATGTTAAGTGCGCCAGTTCAGAATACGCTTCCGTGAATGCACGCGCGACCTTCGGCGCAAGAAGGGTTTGAGCGAACTCTTTTCCTTTCATGCCCATTTCCTGTGCGGCTTGGCGGTTTCCTAACACCGTAAGAATA
>PCRZ01000016.1:0-3850 GCA_002772205.1 Candidatus Jorgensenbacteria bacterium CG23_combo_of_CG06-09_8_20_14_all_54_14
GCCGCGCTGTGCGCGGCGAGCCAGTGTTTCCATACCTTTCCGTGCTTCGCGCGGCAGAATCGGTCGGCAAAATTCCTGAAAGTTTAATACTGGTGCCCTCGAGAGGAATCGAACCTCTATTTCCGGCTTCGGAGGCCAGCGTCCTATCCATTGAACGACGAGGGCAAAAACTTTTTCAGGAA
Source organism: Candidatus Jorgensenbacteria bacterium CG23_combo_of_CG06-09_8_20_14_all_54_14 (assembly GCA_002772205.1). GTDB lineage: Bacteria > Patescibacteriota > Minisyncoccia > UBA6257 > GWB1-50-10 > 20-14-all-54-14. The sequence goes on from PCRZ01000016.1 coordinate 183, forward strand.
CTTTCTCTTCTCCGAGAGATTATGTTTTAAGGTGTACTCTCTCCAGCGTGCTTCCCTTCTAGTCAAATAATTTTCGAAACCAACTAATTTCCATGGCCTCCTAAACTTAGTGGAAGCTACTTGACCTGCGTTATGTTTCACAAGTCGCGCTCCCACGTCGTCTGTCTGCCCAATATAGAAGCTATCGTTTCTTTTGCTCTGTATCAAGTAGACGTAAAACATCTTAGGCTTCGGCCTCTGGCTCGGAGAGCCTCTGGCTCGGAGAGCCAACGGCTCGGAGAGAGGCCCACACTCTATCCATTGAGCTACAGGGGCGTATCACTATTATTACCCTAACTCGTCCATTCCGCGCAACTCCTCACCTAAAAACGGTTATAAGTTCGTACACAAAAGCGGCGGTGAACACCGCGGCGAGGGGCCACACGACCCACCCCCACCGATGCCCGGGGAACGCCCGCCGCCACATCGCTATGACCGCCACGCCTTCCACTGCGAGGAACACCCCGCCGGTAAAACTGATGACGCCCAAGAAATTCCGGAGTCCCGCGAGGTAGAGGAGAGGCGGGACCGCCACCACCACCGCGCTTGAGAACCACCTGGGCATTTTCCAGTCCAAATGGAGCATATCGCGGACGTTCTCGCCGATGATGAAGTACGACGTCCAGAGCACGATGAGGCCAAGAACACCGAGGAGCGCGAGGAGGGAGGGAGGGAGGATACCCCCTAAACTGTTCAGTGCCTCTGGGGTCACTGCCGGATTCAGGCGGAGCACGCTCAAAGCAAAAATGGCATAGACCGCCGCGGGGATGAAAGTACCCCACGCGATCGCCTTGGTGAGCGAGAACGACTTCCCCGCGCGGCGGTGCTCCTCCACCACCTCGGTAACGGCGGGGCGTCCCGCAAGCGAAAAGAGGAGCGGCCCAAATGGAAGGAAAAAGAGACCGAAGTTTAATGGGGTGAACGCCGGGGTCGTGAGAGGCGCCGAGGCGCCGAAAAGAAACACCGTCGCCACGATCCCCAATATGACCACCGCCCCAAGAATCTCCGCGATCCCCTGCCACGTGAGACGCGCAAACATAAAGAGCGACCCCGTGAGCCAGAATGCGATGAGTGTGATGGTGTGTATGTCAGCGCCGCCTGCCGCCACAACCCCGAAGGTAGGGGCGAGCACAAGGTAGGCGACGAGCACGAGGAGGAGTTCCGCGAAGATGCCGAAGGACACGGGAAGTGACGCCCACCGGGGGAGATATGCACGTGCAAAGAAGGAGAACTGGTGCCCGTCGGGCCTCGTTTCCACCACCCGCGCGTACATAAGATGCACCGCGAAATAGACAAGAGAGAACGCAAGTAAATAAAAAAGGCCGCCCGTCACCCCAACGCGGCTGAACACATACGGGAGCGAGAACATCCCCGCCCCAATGACCGTGCCGGCAAGCAACCCGGTTGCCAGCATGAATGGCTTACTCATAGCAACACTGATTTGTAACTAACAACTTATAACTTATAACGCGTTTTCTCTCTGCTTGTTATCAGTTATCGGTTGTCAGTTATCAGTTAGCTCGCGGTGTACACCTCGTCCCCTTCGCGGACCTTGCCGTCCACCTTAATGCCTACCTCCTGATTCTTCTTGGCCTCAGCAATGTCCTCATGGTTGAGCTGCATTGATTTGATGGCCTCTTCAAAATCCGTCGTGGCGCCTTTGAAGTGGACCTTCTCGCCCACCTTCACCGCGCGGGAAAACCTCACAATGGCCACGCTGATGCCGCCGAAGTAGTGAGTCACCACACCAATGCGTTCTTCCTTCGCTTCTTCCTTCGCTTCCTCTTTCGCTTCTTTTTTTGGTTTCCAGGAAAATAATCCCATGGTATTTAGAGAAACAATGACCAATGACGATAACGATGACAGTAATTAAATAGTGGCTTTAATTTACCGTCATAGTCATAGTTATTGTCATAGTCATTACAATACTCGACCTTTTACGCCGTTCGCTACCTCCTCCTTTTCAATAAGGTCAATGAGGCGATCCAGGAGATCCGCTGGGTCTTTGGAAAATATCACCTTGCCGGGGCCGCGGTGCGAACGCTCCAAGAGTCCCCGGAGCATGTCCGCGGTGCCACCCGTCCCCTCAAGCACACCGATGGGTTTCTGGTCCTCAAAAGCGATAGTGAACTCATTTAGGGTGCCGATGCGGCCGCAGATGGTAATGACGGCATCCGCCGAACGGGTGAGGAGGAGATTCCGCCCCGCGTACTCAAAACCAGTGTAGATGATGAGGTCGTGGTAGTCCACGGGGAGATGGTAGGTTTTAAGGTGTGCCGCCTTGGAGGCCGCGGGCGAGAGCCCTATCACCATACCCCCCTCGAGCTTTGCACCCTTCGCCGCCCAGTAGGGGATGCCGGTGGTGGCCCCCGTCACAAGCACAAGCCCGCGCTTTGCTATCTCGCGCCCCATCGCCTCCGCTTTCTCCAAAGCGCTGGGTTCGCAATGACCCGTCTCCGCGGCTCCGGAAACACAAATTTTATACCGCAGGTGATGCAAGTGATTTTGGTTGCTTCGGGCGATTTCCTTTTTGCGCGGCATGGGTTTCTATTATTTTAGCATAAATTTGCTATTTATACGCTGATTAACGCTGATTCTTGAACGCTGATTTACACTGATATCTTTTTTAACCCTTCCCAACCTCCCCTTATCATAAGGGGAGGCAGGAGGAGTTATTGTTTGTCAGTTATTAGTTGTTGGTTGTTGGTTGTTAGTCGTTAGTTATTACAAATTTACCACCTCCCCCTCCGTCGGCACCACAGCGTCCATCGCCAGCTCGTCGCGAATTTTCTGCGCCAGCGGCAACGCCTCTATTTCCTCTCCCTGCACCACGAACACCTTCTTCGCCGAGAGGCGCATGGGCCGGAGCCACTCCAGGAGCTGCGGCTGGTCAGCGTGCGCCGAGTAACCGGATATCTGCTTCACCTTCGCGCGCACCGCCACTTCCTCCCCGAGCAGTTTCACTGTCTTTGCACCCTCCAGAATCTTCCGCCCGAGCGAACCCTCCGCCTGGTAGCCGATGAAGAGAATCGAACTCTTCGGGTCGGGGAGGTAGCGCACCTCGTGGTGGAGGATGCGCCCGCCCTGCGACATGCCGGAACCCGCAATAATCACCTTGGGCGGCGGTACACTGTTGATTTCCTTTGACTGCTCCTTGGTGAGCGACATCCGGAGCCCGGGGAAATTGAAGAGGGCGTCGCCTCGCTTCAACGAGGCGATCGCCGCCGGACCGAAGTAGCGGGGGTCGGAGGCGTACTTCTGATACACCGCGGTGAGCTTGATAGCGAGCGGGCTGTCCACGAATATAGGCACCCGCGGGATGCGGCCGTGCTCCACAAGCTCGTTCAGCTCGTATAGGAGCCCTTGGGTGCGCTCCAGGGCGAACGCGGGGATGAGCACCACCCCACCCGCCTTCACGGTTTCCTCAATGAGGTCCTCCAGCGCGTCGCGGCGATCTGCGAGATCCTCGTGGACGCGGGCGCCGTAAACGGATTCCACGAGCACGTAGTCGGCCCCGGGGATGCTCTCCCGGGGGTTGATGAATGACGGCGGCATATTGCCAAGATCGCCGGAGAACACCACACGTTTCCCTTCCGCCTCCACCGCGAGAATGGCGGAACCGAGGATGT
>PCRZ01000016.1:3919-13124 GCA_002772205.1 Candidatus Jorgensenbacteria bacterium CG23_combo_of_CG06-09_8_20_14_all_54_14
ACTGGGCGCCGGCCCGATTCACATCCTCCGCACCGTAGAGCGGCTCCCGATGGTGGACCTCGGCGTCCTCCCGGAGGATGTGTTCGGAATCCAGAAGAAGGAGCTCCGCGAAATCCTTCGTGGGCTCCGTGGAGTAGATGGGACCCGTGAATCCTTGCCGCACAAGCTGGGGGATGCGCCCCGTGTGGTCAATGTGGGCGTGGGTCACAAAAAGCGCCTTAATCTTTTTCGGATCGTAGTGGAATGGTTCAAAATTCTTCGCCTCGCAGAAGCGGGAACCCTGGTTCAATCCGCAGTCAATTAAAATTTGCTCGCCGCCGGACTCCAGGAGGTAGTTGGAACCCGTCACCATACGCGCCCCCCCGTGGAAGGTAAGTTCCATATAGGTAGTGTCTCTACTCTACCATAAACTGGCGGACGAGCACCTTATCGCTTTTTGCTCCTCTTGTGCACGTGGTTCCAGTATTCTTTTCCCTTCCGGCCCAGAAAAAACGCTCAATTTTTACTGGTACTGATACTGACTCCCTCAAACGATTTTTCTCAGGGTAGATTGGGTTTACTCAACATTGCCCGCGCCGTTTCGCTATCACTCCACGGCACTTTCTTCCTGTGCGCCACATGAATCCACGACTCGCTCCCCTTGCCGGTCATCACTATGGTGTCGCTGGGTTTCGCACACGCAATTGCGGCATTGATCGCCCCCCGTCGATCTAAAATCTCGCGGACATTGGAAATTGGAAATTGGACATTGAAAATTCCAGATTTTATCTCCGATAAAATCTGGCTTGGGTTTTCGTCATACGGATCTTCGTTCGTAAGAATAATTTCATTGCAAAAGCGCGCGGCAATTTCTCCCATCACCGGCCGCTTCCACCGGTCCCGCCCCCCGCCCGCCGAACCAAGGACACAGATAAGCTTTGAATTCTGAGTTGTAAGTTGTAAGTTGTTAGTTATTAGTTGTTGATTCTTCAGATACCGGTAAACTTTTTCCAGTGAATCCGGCGTGTGCGCATAGTCCACGACCACCGCAAACGGTTCGCGCTGGACATACTCCAGCCGCCCGGGCACGCCCCCGAACCGCTCTAAGGCGCCCATCGCGACACCCCTCGGAACGCAAAGCGAATCTGCAACCGCGAGCGCGGCGGCGGCATTCTCCTTGTTGAAATCAGGCGTGAACCACGGATTTTTTATCTCCGGTGCTTCGCGGAACTTCACGAGGTGCGCACCAGGGACCCTCTCCGCTATTTCCGTAAAGTGCGCAGCGTTGGGATCAGAAGCGTTCACGAAGAAAAACCGCTCCCGTTTCTTTGAGCGCGCGAGTGACGCGAAGAACGCCACCTTCGCGGCCCGATATTTTTCAAACGAGCCGTGGCTCTCTAGGTGCTCAGGTGCGAGGTTTAAAAACACCGCCGCATCCCAATCAATGAACCGGTGGCGGTGCTGACGCACGCCCTCCGAGGTAACCTCTATGATCGCGTGGGTACACCCCGCCCGCGAGGCACGGCGGAGGAAACGCTGGAGCGCCCCACGCCCGGGCATGCTGTTTCCTGAAAGATTTTTTTCGCGCTCATCCCCAACCGCCACCCACAAGGAAGAAAAAAGTGCTGTTTTTTTTCCGCCCTCGGCGAGGATGGCCGCGATGAGCTCCGCGGTGGTGGATTTTCCCTTCGTGCCCGTTACCCCTATCACGAAAAGCCGACAGCTCGGAAAACCATTCCACAGCGCTCCCCAAAACGCCCAGAGCCAGTGATAGAGGGAGAAAAGGGGTACCAAGACGCTTCTCATGGTAATGTCGTCGTCCACGCTACCGCCCCCGTCCCAGCGCCCGGAGTCCCGCCCGGATGCGCTCCTCCGCGGTTTTGCACTCCGGACCCAATCCTTCAAGTATCTCCCGCACGCGGCTCTGCGGATAGCCGAGGTTCACAAGCACCTCTTCTGCCTCGCGGCTCGCGCTAACAGCGCCCGCGGTGGTCTTCACACTTGAGGGCTTAATTTTGTTTTTAAGCTCAAGAATAACGCGTTCGGCGGTCTTCTTGCCGATACCAGAGGCGCGGGTCAGGAGATCCGCGCGCCGTTCAAAGATAGCCGCCATGAGGTGCTCCACCGAATCAACATCAAGTACGGAGAGTGCGGTCTTGGGGCCGATGCCGGAAACAGAATTCAGAAGTTCAAAGAGCTTCAGGGTCTGCGCATCGCGGAACGCGTAGAGTTCCATCTGCTCATCGCGGATGTAGAGGAAACAGAATACGGAGAGTGTGGCACCTACCGCGGGGAGGCGCCGGAGCGTTTCTTGGTTCGTGAACGCCTGAAATCCTATGCCGTTCGCTTCAACGACAAACGCGTGCTCCTGTTTTTCCTTGAGGGTGCCGGTGATAGTGTAGAGCATTTGGGTTAGTTAATTAGTTGATTAGTTAGTTGGCTGACTGGTTTCAGATAGAATCCTATATCTAAATAGTGCCAATTTATCGTGGTTTTTGCGAGGGTTGACAAATTAGACGTGTATATGCTATACTCGTAGCAAAATTTTCGCAAAATTGTTCCCTCTTCCACTTGCAAATACCTTTACTTTTATATTATCACATGACGGCGCGACCGCGCCGTCATGTGATAAACCTTTAATTTCTTTTAACTCATATTGACGGTAAGCACGCGAGTGGGTATTATGGAACTCACATGCCACGAACTAAAACCGCAAAGAAAGCGCTCCGCCAGAACGTGCGGCGGCGGAAGCAGAACCTCGGGCGCAAGAAACAGCTCCGCGACGCGCTGAAGACGTACCGGGCCGCCCTAGCAGCCGGCAAAAAGGATGAAGCGCGGGCGGCGCTCCCTCGCGTCTACCAAACGCTGGACAAGCTCGCCAAGGTGCACATCCTGAAGCGCGGCAAGGCGAAACGGATGAAATCGCGAATGGCAAAAAAGATAAATCCCCGCTAATGCGGGGTTTTTGGTAATTTGGCATAGAAAACGGTCTTTTGTTTGTCAGTTTCTAATTACCAATTCTCAATATGGAGACGTCGGATGTCCTATTTGCCGTAACGTTTTCCCCGCAATTCAAAACGAATGAGCATTGTCACGCGAACTATGCCATGGTTGAATTGCGGTGACATATAATGAATAAACATTGTCACGCGAGCTACGCCATGGCTGAATTGCGGTGACATAACATATATGACATCCGATGTCTAATGTCTAACTACCAACGGCTATTTACCAATTACAAACTCCGTAAGCGCCTCTTCATACTCCAATCCCCCGCTCTTTATTGAAATGTCGTAATCGGCGAACCGCTCCGCGGCCTCCCCCCCCGCCTGGTACGCCATGGAGTTGAAGATGCGGGCGCCGTCATTTGTCGCCAAAAGCCGCTCAAGGAGAGCGAGGTTCTGCCGGATATTCTTCCGCGATGAGAGCATCCGGCGCGCCACCTGGAATACCTCCTCGCTCGGGGTCCACCAGATAAGCTCTTCGGCACACACAAGGCTGACAGGTACTGGAAACCCAGCCTCGGGCCAGTCCTCTGGATCGTACGCTCCAACGGAGCGGAGCTCGGGCCCTACGGCCCGGAGGGCGAGCGCAAAACGGTCCAGTTCGTTTACCGCCCGCGCGCTCCGGTCGGGGCACGCCGAGAGGTACGAGAGGAAAAAGGAGAGCGCATCGGGAGAGAACTTGAGGTCGCGCGCCTCCGCCTCACGCCTCATAAAAAGTTCCAGTACGCGGCCTTCCAATTCCTTGAATTCCTGCGAACGCGACGGCTTCTCCAGCTTCAAAAGAAACGCGAGTGCCTTGAGCGGTTTTTCCCCGTCCGAAATGAGCACAAGCGTATTTTCGGCGGCGAGCTCTTTCTTGAGCGCCTTAATCCACCTTTTCTCGTCAATGTGCCCGCCGCCGCGCGCCACAAGCATCTTCTTTCCCGCGAACATGGACGGCTGATTCAGAAAATCCCGCGCCCGCATCCAATCGTCCGGGGTATCCTCCAAATCCACCGAGAGGAGGTCCAGCATAGGATACTTCGCGCGATATTCCGCAACGAGCGCGCGGAGATTCTCCGTACGCCGGTAGCCGTCCGGACCGTAGAGGAAGACGAGCATCGTTCTTATAGTAACGGGAAGTGGGTGATGAGAAAAGAGCGGCAGGCGACCCCCGATCTTTCCCCGCAGCCCCCATTTCCCCAGATAAAAAGCCATGGCTTTTTATCTGGGGAAAAGCGCGAGTTATGGCGATGACGATAGTTATGACAACAACAACACTATGACCATGACGACGACCATAACGACGACCATGACGATAACCATAACAACAAAAAACCCGCGTCCTGAAATTCAAGAACGCGGGCGAAAGAGAAAAAATGCTCTTTCAATTCCTCGCTAAATCCCACCGCTGCACATCCCACTGTTGGTTCTGGTAGTTCCCCCCCTGCGGGTAGGAAAAACCAAACTGGTGACTCCTCGAACCGATGTACTTTCCCTTCAGGTCGTACGCGTGGACGGTTACCACAATAGTTTGTGATTGAGGGTAGAGCGCCGCAGGCACAAAGCACTGGGTCCCGGCGACGATCCCGTTCCCGAAGGTCACGCGGCCATACACGGCCTGCGAGACCACGTATAACCTGGTACCCGGCATGGTGTTTACCACCACCACGCCTTGATTGGAACCTTCTGAAAAAACCGCTTTCACCACGCCGCACCCAGTAAGGAGCACGGTAATGACAATGGCGATCGCGAGCGAAAAAATCAAAGACCGTTTCATAAATCACCTCATATTTGACTGTGAAAAATCCAACCCACTTTCTGATTGTATTGTACCATAGGTCATACCATTTTGTCAAATAACCACAGGGGGTTGCGAGTTTGACGTTCCGTTGGGGTTGCTAATTACTCTGTTATTAGCGCAGGTGTAGGTTCCTTCAGAACCGAATAACGAGGCGTTTATGGGACGCCTACAAGGGTCAAAAGCCTGGAGACCTGCTCCCAAATTAGTGCCGGTTGCCTGAATGACGACCGGCTTTTTTTAGCGCTATCGTTTCGCTTTTTATTTGTAACACCGGCCCCCAACGGGTAAACTTATATTAATGTTCCAAACAAAGGACCTGGATGAGAAACTTGCCGCCCAGCGGCGGACCGCCGAGGAGGCCGATGCGAAGCGCCGGGCCGAAGCCCAGGGTCTCCCCTACCTTGACCTCATCTCCACTAAGGTTCCCACAGAGATAAAGGCGATGCGGCTTGTCCCTGAGGAGGAGGCTAAGAAGGCCTTCCTCGTGCCGCTCCAACTGGTCAGGAAAAAACTTGTGGTGGCGGCCCTGAACCCGGAGCAAGCGGAGGCAAAAGCCGTCATTCAAAAGCTCAAGGAGAAGTACGAGGTAGAGGTGGCAATCACGTCCCTCTCGGGGCTCGCCCATGTCTGGAACTACTACCAGTATGCGGCAGGCGAGGCGGCGGAGATCAGCGGCAAGGTGGAAATTGACCAGGCGCGCCTAGAGGCCATGAAATCTAAAATCACCTCCCTCACGCAGGTCGCGCAGACCCTCGCGGAATTCAAAGGTCCCCGCACCTCGGAGCTCCTGGAAATCGTGCTCGCCGGAGCGCTCGCGCTCCGCGCCTCTGACATCCACTTTGAACCGGGCGCGGCGAAAGGGATGCTCCGTTTCCGCATTGACGGGCTCCTCCACCCCGCCTACACCGAGTTTGCGCCGACGGTCTACAAATCCCTCATCACCCGCGTGAAGCTCCTCTCAAATCTGAAGCTCAACATCACCGACCAGCCGCAGGACGGGCGTTTCACTATAGACATTGAAAACCGCGACATAGAGATCCGCACTTCCATAATTCCTTCGGAGTACGGCGAGACGGTGGTGCTCCGCCTCTTGGACCCAGCGTCGCTTAAGGTGGACCTTGAGAAATTGGGGTGGCGCGCGGACGACCTTGCCATCGTGAAGGTTGAAATTAAGAAACTGAACGGCCTCATTTTGAACACCGGCCCCACCGGCTCCGGCAAGACCACCACGCTCTACGCGTTTTTGAAGTACGTCTTTCACCCCGAGATAAAGATTATCACCGTGGAGGACCCCGTTGAGTACCATCTCCCTGGTATCTCGCAGACCCAGGTGGACCCCGAGGCGGGTTACACCTTCGCCTCAGGGTTGCGGTCCATCCTCAGGCAAGACCCAAACATCATCCTTGTGGGCGAGATCCGCGACCGCGAGACCGCCGAGATCGCCATGAACGCGGCCTTGACGGGCCACATCGTATTCTCCACCCTCCACACCAACGACGCGGTGGGCGCGATCCCCCGCCTCATTGACCTTGGGGCGCCGCCGAACGTGCTCGCCCCCTCGCTCTCCCTCATTATTGCCCAGCGGCTCCTGCGGGTCCTTTGCCCACACTGCAAGGAGCGGGAGGAAGTGGACGAAAAAACTATGAAAAAAATCGCCTCATTCATTGAGACGCTTCCTCCACGGGTGGATCGGAAACCCTATGCAAAGCCCGCTATCTATCGCCCGAAGGGATGCGCAAAGTGTGGGAGTATCGGCTACCACGGTCGTACTTCCACTTTCGAGCTCCTCTCCGTCACCGAAAAAGTGGAGGCGGCCATCTATGAAAATCCTACCGAACTGCAGCTCAAAAGCTTGGCAAGAGAACAAGGGATGACTACAATGCAGGAGGACGGAATTCTGAAGGTGCTCCAGGGCATCACCAGTTTCGCGGAGGTAGAGCGCCTCACGGGCACCATTGAGTGGTTAAATTGAGTGGTCAAAGGGCTCTGTATGAAATTTCGAGCTGTGGTGAAGCGATGAAATTTCATCTACACCCCGCACCTTACATAATAAAAAATTCCTGTGCGGGATCTGTGGGCAATAGGCCCTTTGAGGGGGCGCTTGGTTGAAAGTCCGCCTCGAAAATCGAAGCAGAAGGTAGGTGGTTTCCGAGGAGCTCCCCAGCCGGAGCCAAAAAGTCCTAAACTTCGAAACCACCCGGTTTTGCCCACAGGTCCCACCTGGGAATTTCCTAGGAGGTATCTTATCACAAAGGCATTTGTTTGTCAACCCCATTAGAGGCAGCTCGCCCTCCTCCGACAGTGAGCCATTCGGTCTTGAGCCCTTCGATATTATACTCAGGGCGGTGAGTAAATCGAACCCGCTCAGGGTCGAAAGACTCAGGACAGTCAAACCATTAGGCCCTCCGGGCGCGCCAAGCGCGGGCACGACCCCTTCGGCAATAAATAAATCGCCTCAAAATAAAAAATCAAATATCAAAATTTAAAAATGACGATTCAAGATTTAAAGAATTGTTTTCCCATTGAAGGTAAGTGTTAAAATTTTGCATTTTGATTTTTGCATTTTGAATTTTTATCATGGTCCAACCACACCCCCTTCAAACACCAGCGGAAAAAGCGAGCCTAGAGGAAACCGTTCTTGAACTCACGCTCCGCCCCACGCAGTGGGACGACTACGTGGGCCAGGACAAGGTGAAGCAGAACCTTCGCCTTATTATTGATGCGGCACGGGGACGCACCGAAGCCCCCGACCACCTCCTCTTCTACGGACAGGCGGGTCTGGGCAAAACTACACTCGCCTACCTCATCGGGAAGGAGCTCGGCGTCACTGTGCACTCCACCTCGGGACCCGCGTTGGAAAGAGCCGGCGATATCGCCGCGCTCCTCTCGAATTTAGAACCCCACGATATCCTCTTCGTGGACGAGGCGCACCGCCTGAACAAAGTGGTGGAAGAAATTCTCTACCCCGCCATGGAGAGCCGCCGTCTTCACCTCATCGTGGGGAAGGGGCCGTCCGCGCGCACCTTCTCACTGGACCTCCCGCCCTTCACCATCATCGCGGCGACCACGCGCGCGAATCTCCTCTCCGCCCCGCTCCGCTCGCGCTTCGGCGCCACCTTCCGGCTGGACTACTACCGCACGGAAGACATCCAGAAAATTTTGGAACGCTCGGCGCGCATCCTCGGGGTAACCATGACGGAGAGGGCGCTTAACCTCCTCGCGGGGGCCTCGCGGTTCACCCCTCGTGTCGCAAACCGCTTGCTCAAGCGCACCCGCGACTATGCACAGGTGCACCACCACACGACCATAGATGAAGAGGTGGTCAAAAGGACCCTGGAACTCCTGGACGTGGACCCGCTGGGGTTGGAACGCGCCGATCGGGAGCTTATCCGCATTATCATTGAGAAATTCAACGGCGGGCCGGTGGGGGTAAGGGCTTTGGGAGCGGCGCTGAACGAGGAACCCGGGACCATTGAAGACGTCTACGAACCATTCCTTATGCAGCTGGGGTTCATTGAGCGGACCCCGAGCGGGCGGGTGGCCACCCGGCACGCCTATAAGCACCTCTCGCTCCCTCTAAAACCGCAACTCCTCTGATGGGCAGCCTATCGACATCGCAAGTCGATAGATTGGGGAAGCAAACATTTCTCTCGCGCTCACCCGCAGAGACGAAAAAAATTGCCGCCTCGCTCGCACGTAGGCTCCTGCGGCGCGGCCCTACCCGCCTCGTCTTCCTCGCCTCATTGAAGCAGGAGCGAAGCGGGAACGAGTCAAATCGGGTAGGCAGGCGCGCGACGGTGCTCGCGCTCGTGGGCGACCTCGGCGCAGGGAAAACCACCTTTATCCAGGGGTTCGCGCGCGGGCTCGGCATAAAACACCACATCACGAGCCCGACGTTCGTGATTTTCAGAAACTATCCTATCCCCCGTCATAAGTTAACAGTTAATAGTTATAAGTTTTTTTATCACATTGATGCCTACCGCATCCGCAAAATTTCCGAACTTGCCCAGCTCGGATTCAAAAAAATCCTCGCCGAACCAAACAATATTGTGCTCGTGGAGTGGGCAGAAAATATCGAGCGTGCACTCCCACGGAATACCATCTCTATCACCTTCAGCCACGGCAAAAAAAGAAGTGAAAGGAAAATTGAAATTCGGCAAATGTGAAGCTCCACGGGCTTACACCTGTGCCCAGTAGTCCCGTAGCAATCTAAAATCTTGAATCTTTACCCCGCGAAATGAAAGCATCCCACGATGCGGGTTTGCAAGGCAAGCAGAAAAAGAAACCACGGGCGGCCTACTCCGCCCCGCTAAGCGGGGCTACAAAGGCTGGATAAGCCCGCGGAGGGCTTCACCATGAGCGCAACCATATTAATCGGCCGCAGGGGATGCGGGTAGCCACCGGTGGCGTGTGGGGTATGCTACCGCATGCGGTAGCG
>PCRZ01000016.1:13144-18908 GCA_002772205.1 Candidatus Jorgensenbacteria bacterium CG23_combo_of_CG06-09_8_20_14_all_54_14
CTGTGGAGTTTCATTTCTACTACCACCTCATTCCCTTTTCCCCATTTCTATACTTTCTTATTCGCGCGAATAAGAAAATAATGCTATACTGTAACCATGAATCCGCAAGCCATCAAACACCTGGAACGGTTCTTTAAGGGTTTAGGCAACCGCCGCCGCTTAGCGATAATCAAGATCTTAGCCCAAGAAAGGGAGATGTCGGTAGCCGATATCTCGAGGTACATCAACCTCTCTTTTACCTCCACCTCCAAACACCTGCGAATCCTGCATCAACTGGATATCCTGGACCGCCGCCAGGAGAGCCTGACGGTCTACTACCGCCTCGCCAATCCCCTTCCCCCAACACTCAAGCAGCTCATTCCAACCATTTCTAATTCGCGCGAATAAGAAAATATGAAAACCCTTCTTCTCATTGATGCGCACGCGCTGATCCACCGTGCCTTTCACGCACTTCCGCCGCTCACGAGCCCTACGGGCGAACCGGTAGGGGCACTCTATGGCCTCGCGCGAACACTCAATAAAGTTTTGGAGGAGCGCAAGCCCGACTATGTGGCGGCGGCGTTTGATCGCCCCGAACCGACCTTCCGAAAGGAGGTGTTCAAGGAGTACAAGGCGCACCGCCCAAAGGCGCCGGACGAGCTCGTCTCCCAGCTTGTGAAAGCCCGCGAGCTTTTCCATGCCTTCCACATCACCACCTTTGAGCGCCCTGGGGCCGAGGCGGACGATATCATCGGCACGCTTGTGGAACGGTTCAAGGACGACCAGTCGCTTCGCGTTGTGATTCTGACCGGCGACCTAGACGCGCTCCAGCTCGTCTCCGGCGACCGCGTGGTGGTGGAGACCATGAAGAAGGGGGTGACGGAGATGGTGACCTACGATGAGAAGGCGGTCCGTGAGCGCTACGGGCTCCCCATCCAAGCGCTCCCCGACTACAAAGGACTCGTTGGCGACCCATCGGATAATATTAAGGGGGTAAAAGGGGTGGGACCCAAAACCGCGGAAAAACTACTCAAAGAGTTCGGCACTTTGGAAAATATTTTTGAGCAAATGAAACCCACTCACCCGCTCGCTAAAAAAATCATCCCGTTTAAAGAGCAGGCGCTCTTCGCGCGGAAACTCGCCACCATTGACCGCCACCTCCCTATTGAGGTGAGGGAGGAGGACCTGCAATACCCCGGCACAAGGAGGGAAACTCTCGCTTCGCTTTACGGAGAACTGGGATTTCAGAGTTTGCTTAAGGGCGGCGGGAAGGAGAAAAAGCCCGCGCCGCGCGGCTCCTGGAAATCCATAGCGGTGGCCGACGCGGCCGCCGCCCTCGCCCTTTCTCCGGCGGAACGTGGAGGGGCAACCCCGAAGGCGGCTTTTGATTGGAAACCTATCCTAAAGGAACTCCTTGCGCGCGGCACCACGCTCCCCGCTCCCCTCTTTGACGTGAAGGTGGCCGCCTGGCTCTTGAATCCGGACGAAGAAGACCTGGCGTTTGAATCGCTGGAACACCGATTCCTCGGGCGCAACACATCACTTCTCCCGCGGGAGCCGCGCGAGGCGCTCCGCGCGCTCGCTGGGGTTCTTGCCTACAAGCTCAAAGAGTACGAACTCCAAAAAGTTTTTAACGAAATGGAGATGCCGCTCATTCCAGTCCTAGCGCGGATGGAGCTCCTCGGCGTCGGCGTCCACGCGCCCGCGCTCCGGGAGCTCAAAGCACAATTAGAGAAGGAGCTCAACGACCTCGCCGGCAACATCTACCGCGAGGTCGGCGCCTCATTCAACATCAACTCACCGCGGCAGGTGAGCGAGGTGCTTTTCGGGACGCTGAAGCTCGGGGAGGGGAAGGTGCGGCGCACCGCCACCGGCCAGCGGCGCACGGGTCGGGACGTGCTCCTGGAGTTGGAACACGCGCACCCCGTGGTCTCCCTCCTCCTGCGCTACCGCGAGAACGCGAAAATCCTCTCCGGGTTCATTGACCCTCTCCTCTCCGCCATTCAGGAGGACGGTCGTGTGCGCACCACGTTCCTCCAGACGGGGACCGGCACGGGGCGTCTCTCCTCTGAACAACCCAATCTCCAGAACATCCCCCAGGAATCGGAGTGGGCGAAGCCGCTCCGGAGGGCGTTCCGCGCGGCCGCGGGAAAGCGCTTCCTCTCCTTTGACTACTCCCAGCTTGAGCTTCGGCTCCTCGCTCACCTCACCCAAGACCCGCAGCTCCTGGAAGCATTCCACAACGGTGAGGATATCCACACCCTGACCGCATCCCATATCTTTCAAGTCCCCCGCGACCTGGTGAGCCCGCCGATGCGGCGGGTCGCTAAAACCCTAAACTTCGGAATTATTTACGGCATGGGCGCACGCGCGTTCAGTAGGTCAAGTGGGCTGCGCCCTGAGGAAGCAAAGCGTTTTATTGAAACCTATTTCCACAACTTCCCCGAGATACGAGTGTGGCAGGAGCGGGTGAAAGCGGAGGCGCGCACGTACGGGTTTGTGAAAAACGTGAACGGGAGGCGGCGGTGGTTTGTAAAAAACCACGGGGTGGCGCCCGCCCCCGGAGAATTTGAGCGCGCCGCGGTTAATATGCCGCTCCAAAGTTTAGCCGCCGACATTTTGAAACTCGCCATGATCCAGGCGGGCGGCATCGCAGGCGCCGAACTCGTACTTTCCATACACGACGAATTGCTCTTCGAGGTGCCCGATGATACCATAAGGAAAATAGCACCGGCCATCCGTGAGACCATGGAACATGTGTTCTCGCTTTCGGTGCCGCTCACGGTTCAGGTGAGGCATGGGAAACACTGGGGCGACATGGAACTTCTTGAGTAAGGTTGGTAACTGGGTAATTGAGAAGCTGGGTAATTAAAGCGATTCGTTCTAAACGACTTGAAATTAATAAAATTACCTAATTACCTATTTACCAAATTACTTAACTAAATATGCCCCGAGACATTTTTCACTCTATAGGAATAGCCCTCAAAAACAGGCGGGGGGTGGGCTATGCCGCTCTTTCCCTTGGGGGCGCCATAGCGGCGGCGATCGGTATTTTTACATGGAACGCCGCGCTTGCGGGAACTGCGATGCTCTTTGTGCTTATTCTAGGCGGGTGCCTTCTCTACACACTCGGGACCGCTCAGGGGGCCTCCTTTTCTCTCGCACGCCGGGAACGCGAGTTTAACACGGTGATAGCCAACGCCCGGGAGGGGGTCATCGCCTACGACCCGGATTTCACCATTCTTTCCATAAATCAAGCCGCTGAGCGGTTCTTTGGTGTAACCGCCGGTGAGGTAACGGGGAAGCGGATGGATCCAGGCCTCGTAAAAGACGTTCTCCTCTCTTCCCTTGTCCAGACGCTTTTCCCCTCCCTTGCCCCCCACATGGCACAACTCTCGGAAGCGGGTGTGTGGCCGCAGGAAACCGCCATCAGCCTTGAGAATCCCGCGCGGGAGCTTTCCGTGACCACCCACCGATTGACCGGCATTCAGGGAAAGGAGGTGGTATTCCTCAAATTGGTCTGGGACCGCACCGAGGAAAAGGCGCTTATGAATTCAAAGAACGAGCTTGTGAGCGTCGCGGCCCACCAGCTTCGAACGCCGCTCACCGCCATCAGATGGTCATTGGAAAATCTTGAAAAAGCCACCGAGGGGAGTGCTCCGGAAATAAAACAGTGTGTGGGGGAAATGCACAATCTCGTGGAACGCACCCTCAAAACTGCGAACGATCTTCTGGATGTCACTAAAATAGAGGAGGGGAAATTTGAATTTCATCCTACCGACGTGGATTTCACAGCACTCATGGAAAAGATCTTGCAGATGGTCGCGCCTATTGCCAAACGGTACGGAGTCACGCTGTATCTCAACCCCCCTGCGGCCCCCCTCCCCACCCTCCGCCTCGACGAAGGCCGTATTGCCACCGCCGTCATAAACCTCCTTGATAACGCCATTCGCTATAACGTCCGCGGCGGCAAGGTAATGATTTTGGTTGAGGCACAGAGAACCGACCCCCTCTCCCTAAAGGTAACTATTGAAGATACGGGGATAGGTATCCCACGGGAAGAACTGGGGAAACTTTTCGGAAAACTCCAGCGCGCATCTAATGCGGCGCAGATAGAACCCAATGGGAGCGGCCTCGGTCTCTACATCACCAAAAACATCATTGAGAACCACGGCGGCGATATCGGTATTGTGTCGGAATTGAACCGCGGGACTACGGTGTGGTTCACACTCCCCATCACCAAGTAAATTCCAATCCCCAGGCGCTAAATCACAAATATCCCGGAGTCTCGGCTATTAGAATCTATTTGGAATTTGGTATTTGGAGATTGAAATTTCACAGCGTATGGCGGGGCACAGCCATTGGAAACAAATAAAGGAACATAAGGGGTCCGCCGATCAGAAGCGCGGGGCACTCTTCGCGAAACTCCTCCGCGCCATCACGGCTGCCGCAAAACCGGAACCTAACCCCCAATTTAATCCCCGCCTGCGCACCACCATTGAGAAGGCGAAGGGCGCCAATGTCCCCCAGGAGAATATTGAACGCGCCATCACGCGCGCTTCTGCCGCCGCCGAGGCGCTCGAAGAGCTTTCCATGGAAGCGTACGGCCCCGGGGGAGCCGCGCTCCTCATCCACGCCATCACCGACAATAAGAACCGCACTATTGCGGAGGTGAAAGCGGTGCTCCGCGACCACGGCGGGAAATGGGCGGAGCCCGGG
Source organism: Candidatus Jorgensenbacteria bacterium CG23_combo_of_CG06-09_8_20_14_all_54_14 (assembly GCA_002772205.1). Classification (GTDB taxonomy): domain Bacteria; phylum Patescibacteriota; class Minisyncoccia; order UBA6257; family GWB1-50-10; genus 20-14-all-54-14. The sequence continues at coordinate 17,843 of PCRZ01000016.1, forward strand.
AGCGTACGGTGGGCGTTCAATGAAGTGGAAGGGGAACCGCGCGCAAAGTTCACCCTCACGGTGAGCGCAGAAACACGGCAACCCCTCGCGGCGCTCATTGAGATCCTAGAAGCAATGGATGATGTGCAACGGGTGTCCACAAATGCGAATCCCGCACCGTGATTACGCTTGGTATTGATCCTGGGAGCACTCGGGTGGGATACGGCGCGGTACGGAAGGAACGGGGGGTGCTCGTGCATCTGGAGAGTGGGCTTCTCCTGGTGCGGTCAAGTGGAAAAAATGAACGGCTCACTGAGCTCTCCGCATCACTCCATGGGGTACTCGCCCGAGTGAAACCGGACTGCGTCGGCATTGAGAAGCTCTATTTTTCAAAGAACCAAAAGACCGCGCTCGAGGTGGCCCAAGCGCGAGGGGTGCTTCTCTACACAGCGGCGGGGGCGGGGGTTCCAATTCTTGAGTTCACCCCAAAAGAAGTGAAGTTGGCGGTCACCGGCGACGGGAACGCCACCAAAGCGGCGGTCGCGGCTATGGTGGCGCGATTTCTCCGCCTCCCGCCACGGAAGCTTGTGGATGACGTGAGTGATGCACTTGCTGTCGCTATCACCGCTTCCCATGGAGCTCTATACCGGGCGGGAGTGCGGCGGTGACCGACTAACCATGGGCTGGTCTTCCGGCGGGCGGATGGCGGCCCGCTCCGATTCGTCCCCGCTTTGTTTTCGCTTCAGTGAGGCGAGGGAGACGAGGCGAGAAACTTTATGCCGCCGCTAAAGCCTTAGATGACACGCGGTCGGCGAAGCGCGTGTCAACCCGTAGAGTTTCACTCATAATGGGTCAACCCCGCACCGAGCCGAGCCCCGCACCAAAGGACGACCGATGGGAGACGCAAACAAGGTCAGTTCCGAAAAAACGGGAGTGGGTTTATACCGTGAGATTCTCTGCGTAATCCCGCCTCGAAGGGCGAAGTCGTCCTTTTGGTGACGGGGCCGAGCGCTTCCCTGCCTGCCGGTCCCGAGACTCTCGATGAGAGTCCCGAGAACTCAAATCGGAGCAGGCGGGCCTGCCTGCG
>PCRZ01000016.1:18957-23261 GCA_002772205.1 Candidatus Jorgensenbacteria bacterium CG23_combo_of_CG06-09_8_20_14_all_54_14
AGTATAAATTGAGGCATCATATTATGGAAGTGTCTGGGCGTTGTCTTACTTCAAGAGATCTCCCGCAGGGATGACAGCGCTTGACCCCACACCAGTCCGCCTTAGGCGGACGATGCGGGACTAGTCCAGAACCGAACTGCGTTCTGGTTCTGGGTCTGGTGACGGGGTCAACCCCCATAGGAAAATGCGGATAAATAAGCCCTGCGGATGGGTTAACTTAAGAAGGAGAAATAAACTTGAAAGTGGAGAGGATATCTTGGGAAACTTTCTGAAATTCTGAATATAAACTTGCCGATTCCGGAGCCGTAGCAACATCACTTAACCCGAACCGCAAATGAATTATCTGATGGTTGATAAGCGTATAATAATGCCAATGTTCACCCATGTGCCAAGTATTGTAGGCATAAAATTGAACACTATTAATTAATTTTGTTGCTGGCGTAGCAATCCGATGTGATTGATTTTCCTCTTTATCTTCGTCTACAAACTCTTCCAAATTTTTATATTCTTTTGTCGGATTGATTAAAATTTCTAATGATAAACCAGTAAGGCCCTCTTCTTCGACTTTTCTTGCAATTTTGTAGTGTTTTGGCGGCGATTGGAATGAGACATAATTCTCTGTTTCTTGATCCGCCCACGCGGGGTTACGAATCCAATCCGACGGATACCTAAACTCAAACCCGTACGGCTCGTTTCGGTAGGTTTGCCAGTTATCCATCTCGCCGTAAAATTCTGACTCAAGTTGATGAATGCTTTTTCTGCCTACCGTTTCAACCGCCTTATCTAACACTTTACTTGATGCCTCAATCGCTTTTTCAATTCCTTTTTTAGCAGCTTCGGGCACTCTAGCTAGATTTTCTTGAAGAACTTGTAAATGTTTTGAAGTTGCTTCTTCTACTTTTTGATATAAATCTTTAATGTCTTTGCCTTTATTTTTTAGTTCTTCTGCTTTTTGGAGGGCGCTGTTTAACTGATCCTCATATTTCATCAGCGTTTTATCGGCGATTTCCTGGTACTTACCCTGAGCCTGTTGAAGGGTTCCTTTCTCAATCATTCTTTGATACTCGGCTAAACGAACTTCTGCAAGATGCAGATATCGCCTTGCTTTTTGCTCCGTATCAAACGTGAAAAAAAGCTGAATCTGCTCTTTCCAGGTCTTGAGGAAATAAAAGGGAGAATTTGGAGTTGTACCAGAATCAGGAAGTGCGGAATTTGAAACCTGCGCGAAAACGAGCGCGGGAATTACCGCGCATGCAATAGTGAGAGCCGCGAGACGCCTTGCCATACTCACAGTATACAGCATACCACAGGTGCTCTGTTTAAACAGAGCACCTGTGGACAATAATGGTTTTTTTATGCACCCTATTGATTGTAAGTCCCTGTTTTGCGGCTGGGAGCCCGCATCTGGTTGTTTTCCAACCAATACCTTAGAAACACTTTGATTGGATGATATCCATCAGCGATTGCATCTGCAACGCCATGTGGGGCCGTTTCTCATTGTACCACCGGAGATACTCGGGAATCTCTCGGCGATACGCACACAGGGTGGGGGCAATGCGCGCGAGGAACGGGTGGGGATGACCCGCACGTTCGAGGAGAGACCATTTGCCCGCGCGACCCACTTTGAAACCGCGCTTGGGGTGTACCCGAAGTGCCGTGCCGCCTCGCGCACCCCATATCCTCCCCGCACCATCCGCACCGCCTCCATGCGGAGGTGTGGCAACCGCAGATTTGTTTCATACATACCCATATTCTATGCCCCAGGTGTTTCTAAGCCATTGAACCATTATATATGAGATTGACCCCGTTAGAAGCAGGTCGCCCCAAGGCGACCGTAGCCGCACCTTCGGCGGGGCGGCTTCTAATGGGGTTGACATCAAAACTCCCTTCTGTATACTGACACAAACCTAAAAGGTCGTTCTATCACTTGAGCTAACTATGTACACCGCGATTCTCCGTATGGCCTACTTAGGGGACGGCATATCAAGCGATAACGATTCTCCGGAAGAAGAGAGGGGGCATGAGGAGGGAGAGGGTACGGAGGTGCCTCCTATCCCCCGCGAAGATTTGCTGAACGACGACGAGCCCGAAGAGAACGAGTAGCGCCATAAAAACCCCGCTCCGACCCGGGTCGGAGTGGGGTTTTTCTTCCCCCGCGAAAGCGATGGCACAAGTCGAATGAAAACGTTAGGATGGAAAGAACGTATGATAAGAAGGGGTAAGTCGTTGCGACGAAAGCGGCGGAGGGTAAAATTTCATCTCTCCTCCTGGGTGCTTTTGGCCGCTGGGGCGGTGCTCGCGGGCGGTGCCATCCTCCTTGCGCTCACCATCCAGGGGCTCCCGTCACCGGAACAACTCGCGACGCGTGAGGTAAAACAATCCACTAAGCTCTACGACCGAACAGGAACAGTGCTCCTCTATGAGATTCACGGCGAGGAGAAACGCACGGTCCTGCCTTTTAGTGAGATCCCTCTATGGGTGAGGGAGGCCACCATTGCCGCCGAGGACGCCCAGTTCTACTCCGAGCCAGCGTTCAATTGGAGGGGCATCCTTCGAGCGTTCATCACCAACGTTAGGGAGAGATATTTCGCGCAGGGAGGATCCACCATTACCCAACAGCTCGTGAAGAACGTATACCTCACCTCTGAACGCACCATTTCCCGGAAGGTGAAGGAGCTTGTCCTCGCGGTGCAGTTGGAATCGAAGTACAGCAAAGACGAGATACTTTCCTTCTACCTGAACCAAATCCCCTACGGTTCAAATGCGTACGGTGTGGAGGCGGCAAGCCAGATCTATTTCGATAAGTCCGCGAAAGATGTCTCGCTCGCGGAATCCGCGGTGCTTGCAGCACTTCTCCGCGCGCCGAGCTACTACTCGCCGTGGGGTGTGCACGCGGACGAGCTCACCACGCGTAAGGAATATGTGCTGGATCGTATGGTTGAACTCGGCTACATCGCCCCCGCGGAGCGCGACCGTGCGAAAAGGGAAAATGTGGAGTTCTCCCCACCCTCGCTCGGTTCCATTAAAGCGCCCCATTTCACGCTCATGGTAAAAGATTACCTGGTGAGCCGCTACGGGGAAAGTGTGGTGGAGAACGGGGGGTTGAAGGTTACCACCTCGCTTGACTGGGACCTCCAAAAGTTGGCTGAAAAAGCGGTGGGGGAAGGAACGGCGCAGAATGCCGAGAACTATGGAAGCCGCAATGCCGCGATGGTGGTGCAGGACCCTAAAAGCGGCGAGGTGCTCGCCGTCGTGGGTTCTAAGGATTACTTCGGGGCCCCGGAACCCGAGGGGTGCACCCCGGGGGAGAACTGCCAATTTGAAGGCAACTTCAACGTTGCCGCTCATGGGCTCCGGCAACCGGGATCGGCCTTGAAACCGTTTGTGTACATCACTGCGTTTGAAAAAGGCTATTCCCCGGACACGGTGGTGTTTGACGCCTCCACTGAATTTGACACCAGAAACGATCCCGCCACGAGTTACCGCCCGGAGGATTTTGATGGTATGGTACGCGGCCCCGTACATCTCAAAGACGCACTCGGGCAATCACTGAATATACCAGCGGTGAAGGTGCTCTACCTTGCGGGTTTTGACGACACCCTAAAAAATCTCCATGCGTTCGGCATCACCACACTTCAGGAACGGTGGCGCTATGGTCTCTCGCTCACATTAGGCGGGGGGGAGGTACGGCTCATTGACCTTGTGAACGCCTACGCAACTTTGTCCCAGGAGGGTGTTCGCCACACGCAGGTAATGGTTCTTAAGGTTGAGGACCAAAACGGCAACGCCGTTGAAGAATACCACGATCAAGCGGAGCGCGTCGCGGACCCCCAGTACCCACGCCTCGTGACGCAGATCCTCTCGGACCCGCAGCTCCGCTACCCTATCTTCAGAAGCAGTAATGCGCTCACCATATTTCCCGACCACGAGGTGGCTTTAAAAACCGGAACCTCGGAGGACCACCGGGATGCTTGGACAGTCGGATATACCCCATCGCTCGTGGTAGGTGTGTGGGCGGGCAACAACGACAACTCCCCTATGATACGCCAAGGGTCAAGCATCCTCGCCGCGGTTCCTGTGTGGAACGCATTTCTCCGTGAAGCCCTCAAGCGTTACACCACGGAGACCTTTACGCGCCCAGATCCTTTTTCACTTTCCCCAAAACCGATGCTGAACGGGGAATCGGAGTTCGCCCCCGTGGTGGGCGGGAAGCGATACCCACAAATTCATTCCATCCTCTCCTATGTGAAACGGGATGATCCGTTAGGGAATCCCCCGGAAGATCCGGATGCGGATCCGCAATT
>PCRZ01000034.1:0-3141 GCA_002772205.1 Candidatus Jorgensenbacteria bacterium CG23_combo_of_CG06-09_8_20_14_all_54_14
AAGGAAATGAAAAAACCAGAAAGTCCTTGGCAGGAATATATTAAAGACCTAAAAAGAACTCCCCTATACAAAGAGGCCTTAGCTTTAGGAGCGGTGGGTGTTCCGGTTATTGCTTTTCTTAGCGCTTCGGTGGGTTATGGGATATATGGCAATATTGAAGGGGCGGCGATTACTTCAGCTGCTTTGACTCTTTCAGGGACAGTGCCGGTATGGGACAAGGCCGCCGTGGCTGGCATTAAAGAACTTCTTTTTAAATTGAAAGGGAAAGTAGAAAACCGGTCCCTATTATCAGAAGAGAATAAAGAAAATAAATAGTTTAAAATGGAGTCATTAATAGATTTTTTGAAAGAGATAGGTCTTTCACTAGATATGGTTGGTTTTTATCAGGATTTTTTTGAAGCTATCCCCTGGAAAAATGCTGAAACAAAACAAAAAACAATAGACGATTTTATAATGACCCTAAAGCAAATTTTGGAAGTAAAACCCAAGTCAGAATTAAAAGAACTTCTGGAAATTAAAGCAAGAGGCCTAGAGAGTTTCGTTTTAGGTGACCTGGATAATCATAAGAAAGCTATCAATGATTTTTTCAACTTTCTCAAAAATCACACCGCTTAGAAGATAACAATTCAACGTTAACTTTTTGCCAAGACGGATAATGTCCTGTGGGGGTGAAGAAGTACCTGCCAACACAGACAGAATGAAAAGACCCGTGTTAATTTTCGGAGTCGTAGTTGCCGCAGGGATAGCTATCAGTATCCTTGCTTACTCAATCCAGCGGAGCTGACTGTGGTATAAAAAACCAATGAAGAAAAAAGTCGCAAAGCGGAAGAAGGCGGGCAAGGGGAAGGTGTGCTGCGTGTGTAAGAAGGGGAAGTGCATTTGTAAGTAAACGCTCGCTCCGCTCGCTCAAACGCAGATTTATACTGATGGGAACGGATTTACACGGATAAAAATCCGCATCAATCTGCCTAAATCGGCATCAATCCGCGTCCAGCGAAACGAAGTTGAGCGCCGCCGTCTTCACGTTCCGTTACTATAAAAGAGCCCGAGGGCTCTTTTACTATTACCGGCTCGGGTTCTTCTTACCTCCTCTCACGCCAACGTTGGTGGGTACCACGCGTAGGTGCTCGCACTCTCCGCTTCAGGCGAGATAGAAGATGGCGAGGTAGCCCACGAAGTAGGCATAGAATAGGAATGCGGCGGCCATCATGAGGTTCGAGAACCAGCCGGGGCGGAGCGGCCGGGGGAGGCGGACGTTGTTCAGGTACATGAGCACCGGGGTGTAGATGGCCATAGTGAGGCCGCCCAAGACCGCGCTTATAGTGAGGAGGGTGAGCGGCTGGCGGAGGGGGAGGAGGAGGGCGTTCACGAGCACCACCACCGCGATCGCTCCGTAGTAGAGTTTGTGGATGGAAACGCGCTGGAGCCAGGCGAGGTGCTTCCGGAAGGGACCCGTGCGGGAGTTCACGTATAGGATGTCGCTCACGATTCTTGTGAAGGCATCTATCACTGTCCACATGACGGAGAAGAGCATAAGGGACGCCATAATGAGAAACAGGTTAAACCCAAAGGCACCCCACTGGTCGCCGAAGATGTGCGCCTGAACCACCGCCACGTTGAGGCCCTCCGGCACGAGCCCCTTTGGTGTGAGCGCGGCGTAGGCGTTCACGGAGAGGAGGAGGAGGGTGACGAGGCCGAGGAACCAAAAAATGGCTCCCTGGTCGATGCGGATAAAGCGCATCCACCGCTTCCACCGCGCGAGGTGCTCAGTGGTTGGTTCAAAGTGGTAGCCGGTGAACGAGACCGCCTCCGCCTTCCCCGTGATGGGGTTCAGGATGCGCCCCACATACTTCCCCATGCCGATCTGCTTGTCGCGGTACCAGAGCGAGACGCAGAGGTTCAGGAGGCCGCCGGCGCCCGCGAAGACGATGGCGCCGAGGAGCACCGCCATATCAATGCCAGTGGGGAAGAACCCAAACTTTGTGATGCCCCCAAGGAGTCCCCTGAGGTTTTCCGCTGAGAGATTGAGGAAGCTGGCGATGACGAGGAGGACAAAGAAGGCGGGCACGATGACTTTAAGGGACCGCTCGAGCACCTGGTAGGCGACCTTCCCCAGGAACGTGAGCGCGAGCACGAGGGCGAGGGAGCCCCACGCCCACCCGAGGTAGCTCCCGAAGCCGGTGAGTTCCCGGAGCGTGGTGCCGATGGCGCCCGCCCAACCCGGCCACACGTAGAGGAGCACCGCGGAGAGGAGCCAGAACGGCGCGAACCATTTGAGGAGCCGCGAGGAGGAGGTGAAGAAGCTCTCGCCGGTGGCGATGGCGTGGCGTGCCACCTCCTGGTTGATGAAATACTGGAAGGTGATCCCAAGGAGTGCAGCCCACAGGATGTCCAAGCCGTGCTTTGTGACGAGGTGGGGCCATAGGATGAGTTCCCCGGTGCCGATGGCGAGTCCCATGACGACAACGCCCACGCCGAGCGCCTTCCGCCAGTGCGGCGGCTCGGGGAGCTCGCGTGCCTCGTAGGCGCCGTAGCTGGTTTCCATAGCTAGAGTATAGCGGAAGGGGTAGGTGCATCTCAAACCTTTCCGCGCGATGGACGCGCCTCGCTCCCCATTGTTAAAATGGAGGGGATGGAACAGGGAGAGCGAGTGTGGCGGAACTACATCGTGAAAGACATTGTCATTATCGCGATCTCTGTCGCGTGTGCGGTGGCGTTTGTGGCGACCGGGGCGCTCGCGTGGTTCCTTGACGCCACCCGCGGCCTCGGTCTCTTCGGGAGCTTCCTCGCGGGTATTTTCTTCACCTCCGCGTTCACCGTGGCACCCGCGATGGTGGCTTTGGGCGGTATGGCGCGGGAGCTCCCGGTCTGGGGGGTGGCCGTCTTCGGCGGCTTGGGGGCACTCCTCGGTGACTCCGTCATCTTCCGTCTCGTGGAGCACCGCCTTGCGGATGATTTTGAATATCTGCTCCGGAAAACCGACACTGAACGGCTTGTCTCCATTTTTCACCGCCGCCTCTTCCGCTGGCTCTTCCAGTTCGCGGGAGCGCTCGTGGTGGCCTCGCCGCTCCCCAACGAGCTTGGACTCGCAATGATGGGCATCTCAAAGATGCGGGCATCGCTCTTCGTGCCGCTCTCTTT
>PCRZ01000034.1:3199-11693 GCA_002772205.1 Candidatus Jorgensenbacteria bacterium CG23_combo_of_CG06-09_8_20_14_all_54_14
CCCTCCCGCGCACCGCGGTTTCCCGAGATGCGGTTTTTGATATGATAAGGTGTTTGCATGATGGACCGGGGAAAGGTACGTGAGCTGGTCTGGCGGAAGGGAAAAGCGGTGCTATAGTACTATTAAGGCGCTATGTCGGAAGAAAAATATATCCGCCCCTCGTGGGATGAATACTTTATGGAGGTGGCGCGGGCGGTCGCGAAGCGGGCTACATGCGACCGGGGGCGCTCCGGATGCGTCATCGCGCGCGACAAGCAGATACTGGTGACCGGCTACGTCGGATCTCCGCGGGGCTTGCCGCACTGTGACGAGGTTGGCCACCAAATGAAGACGATAACACATGAGGATAGTACACAGACCCAACACTGCGTCCGCACCGCGCACGCCGAGCAGAACGCCATCGTGCAGGCCGCCAAGCTCGGCGTACCCGTCAATGGCGGCACCCTGTACTGCAGGATGACCCCGTGCGCGACGTGCGCCAAGATGATCATCAATGCCGGTATCCGCCGGGTGGTCTGCGAGAAGCGGTACCATGCGGGGAAGGAGAGCGAGGAAATGTTCGCCCAGGCGGGGATAGAAGTGGATTTTTTTGACGAGTCGGTGGAGCAATATGAGCGCCAGTAAGATTGTCATCGGCCTCGTTGGTGAGGTGAGCAGCGGCAAGGGAACTTCCGCCGCGTACCTCAAGGAGCGGTACGGTGCGGGTACGGTGCGGTTTTCCAACATGCTGCGCGATGTATTGAGGCGGCTCTACCTTCCCGATATCCGGAAAAACCTGCAAATACTCTCCGCATCCCTCCGGCGCGAGTTTGGGGAGGATATTATGGCGAAAGTTATTGCGGAGGATGCACGCCGCGCGTCATCGGCGCTTGTGGCGGCGGATGGGGTTCAGCGGCCGGACGACATCGCATATCTTATGGCGTCTGGAACTTTTTTTCTCGTCGCGCTTGATGTGGAGGCACGGACGAGGTATGAGCGCATTAAGGCGCGCGGGGAAAATTTGGACGATGCGATAAAAACGTGGGAGGAGTTCATCGCGCAGGGGAATGAGGAGCCGGAGCAAAAAATACGCGAGCTCATGGCGGGCGCGAATTTTCATGTCAACAACAACGGGAGCATCGCGGAACTTCACAAGCAATTGGACGAGATTATGCGCACGCTGGGGGTTACGCCGTTGGCACACTAATCGCATATGCATTTCTCGCGCGGCGCGTTTGAAAAATTAGTGGCGGATGGCATCGCGCGCATCCCCGCGCGCTTTTTGAGAAAACTCAAGAACGTGGCAGTCATCGTGGAAAACGAACCGACGCCGGAGCAACTGAAGAGCGTTGGTATGGGGAACCGCGAGCTCCTCCTCGGCCTCTACGAGGGGGTTGCGGATGCGGAGGGTGGACACACCCACCGCGCTTTTCCGGATAGAATCACCCTCTTCCGCCGCCCCATTGAGGCGGTGGCGCGCGGTGGAGGCGACGTGGCCAGGGTGGTCGCCGAGACCGTCCGCCACGAGGTCGCACACCACTTCGGTATGGACGAGTGTGAGGTGCGCCGCGCCGAGCATCGTGGGGCGTGCCGCCGCCTGCCTCCTGCCCGCGCAGGCGGGGCGCAGGCAGGCCCGCGGGTGGTATAATTTAGAGTAAAGGGCGAGGGGTCACATTCAACACTATGGCGCATTTGGTCATTAAGCGTGATGGTACCCAGGAGCCGTTTGATGTAGGGAAGATCCGGCACGCTATTGAGGCGGCGGCGATGGAAGCGAAACTCTCCGGCGAGCGTGTCGCGGAGTTGGTCCGTGACGTGTCAGCGGTGGCACTCGAGTGTGCGGGAGGTCGCGACGAGATCTCCACTACGGAACTCCGCGACGCCATTTTGAAAGAGCTTGATGTTGTGGAGCCATTCGCCGCGGAGGCGTGGCGCCAGCACGACCGCGCGCGGCGCTCCTGGGTGTAGGCGTGCTTATGGCGTAGTACATTTGTAGCACCTCTTGTAGCACCTCCTATTTTCCCCATTTTCCCCACTTACAAAGCCATGGCTTTTTATCTGGGGAAACACCTCCTTTCCCTACGGGGAAACACCTCCTCTCCCCACTTACAAAGCCATGGCTTTGTAAGTGGGGAAATACCTCCTACCGCTTTCTGTTCATCGGATACGGTACCCACGCACCAGTCCGCCTTAGGCGTACGGTGCGGGGTTCCCTGCCTGCGCAGGCAGGCGCTCTACGGAGCCCCGAATGAAAAAGGAGCTATAAGTATCATCCCGTGGAGCTTCACTTTCATCGTATGATGAACAAACTGTCTGCGGTTGACTGGATTGCCCTCGCCCTTGTCATTATTGGAGGTTTGAACTGGGGGCTTGTGGGGGTGTTTGATTTTGATCTTGTTGGAACGATCTTTGGCGCGATATCGGCCATTACCCGCGTGGTGTACATCCTCGTGGGACTTTCTGCTATCTACGTTTTGGCGATATCGAAAAGCTCGGGAAGCAATAGGAGTAGCCCGGGCTTTACAACGGTGGGGGGTTTCTGCTACCATGGCAGGTGAGGTAAGTGTACTCAGTTGGTTTTGCCTTTGTGTAGCGATACCTAAGGCGCAAGAGAAGCCAAGTGAGAGGTCGCCTTACGCTATAACATAAGCACACAATGGCAAAACGCTTGTACGTAGGGGGATTACCCTACACGACGAGTGAGGAAACGCTACGCGACGCCTTTTCGAAGGCGGGAGCCGTGGCGAACGCCAGCATCGTCACCGACAAGATGACGGGCCGCTCGCGCGGCTTCGGCTTCGTGGAAATGGAAAACGACGGCGATGCGGATAAGGCAATCGAGATGTTGAATGGAAAGGAACTCGAAGGCCGCACCCTCACCGTGAACGAAGCGCGGCCGCTTGAGGCGCGTGCACCCCGCCGGGGAGGTTTCGGCGGCGGGCGCGGCGATTTTGGCGGCGGGCGCGGCGGGAACTGGTAATTACGGTTCCGCCTTCGGCGGGACGAAGTCCGCAGCTCCCCCACCCCTCGCGGGTGGGGGAGTTTTTGTTGGTAGCTGTATTTCGCGCCACTTGCGCTTTTTTCGGAATCGCGGTCCATCTGCTCCTGCGGCAGATGTCCGCTGCACTCCCCGCCTGCGCCGACCTGCGCTTCGCCGAGGTCTCGGCAAGGCGATGGCTTCGGCGGACAGGTCGCTCCGACGGCTCTCGTTTTCACTCGAGACCAAGCCCGTCGGAGCTCCGAGAGCTTCCTTGAAAAGTGCAAGTGACGCGGGAGGCGGTGCAATTCACTTTTCCGCATTGCGAAGGGTGGGGGCGCGTGCTATCTTCTTTTATATGGAAACGTTTGAGTTTTGGTTTCTTGTGGTGGTGGGGCTTGGGCTCGCGTGGTTCGGGATAGAACTTACGGGCCTCGCGTGAAGGGGAGCGTGTTTTCGCGCAAAATCTGGATTGCCGGGTAGGGCACGGCAGGCGGCGAGCATGCAACCGGCCGAGGCGTTGCGGTATGAGTAGGCGTTAGGTATCAGGTGCTGAGCATTAGACTGAGTTGAGGGTTTTTGTTTTGTGGTACGATAAACTCATGTGTGTTGTCACGCGAATTACGCCATGGCTGAATTGCGGTGACATGGCTATAGTTTCGGTTAGATTTAGATTTTGAACTCTAGTGTCTTAGCTTTTCCTTATCCTCAAAACCGCTCACGTAGTGGCGGAGAAAGTGTGGTACGATAAAACAAATGATTTCAATCGGCGATTTCAAAAATGTTGAGCTGAAGGTCGGGAAGGTGCTTGAGGCGGCGCGCGTGGAGGGGTCGGATAAACTTTTGAAACTTTCCGTGGACATTGGGGAGGGGAGCGCGCGACAGATTATCGCCGGCATCGGGAAGGCATACACTCCCGAAGCGCTCGTGGGGAAACAGATCGTAGTGGTCGCAAACCTTGAGCCGAGAATACTGATGGGTCTTGAGAGCCAGGGGATGCTCCTCGCGGCGTCGGATGCGGAGGGACCAGTCCTCCTCGTGCCGGAGCGACCGGTGGCTCCCGGGGAACAAATTAAATAGCAATGGAAACGTTTGTTACGCAGGCACTCACACTTCTTCCCATTGCGGCACGGTGGGGAATTTTTGTTCTTGCGGTCTCTACGTATACGGCTCACCACACGGGCTGGCATTTTCCGGCGGTTTCCTACCGCCGCCTCGCCTCCATCCTCGCCGCGTTCTACGGCGGATACGCCGCGCTCCTCACCATCGGGCAGTACGCGCTTTGGAGCGGCGATTGGTGGGGGCGGCATTTTTTGAACACGCCGCTTGATGTTACGCTCCCCATTCCGCTCGTGCACGCCTTCCCCGGGTTTTTCGGTGGCGCTCTCGGGTACTTTCTCTTTTATTCCTGGGGGCGGTTCTGGCTCGGCGCGGTGCTCGCCGTGGGAGTCGCGCTGCTTTTCTGGTGGTTCCTGCGGGTTTTGAAGCGGCATAACGAACGTTTCTTTGAGGAGAGCGAAACCGAATTGGGATTTCTCGCGGCGCTCATCGCTGGGTGGCCGCAGGTGCTCATATTTCTCGCCGTCACATTTTTGGCGGTCGTGCTGATTTCCATCGCGCGGATGCTGTTCTTCAAGAAATCACTCACCACACTCGGACTCCCGTTCCTCATCGGGGCGTGTGCGGCGCTCGCGTTCGGCGGCGCGCTCGCGGCACTCCTTGGTGTAGGCGTGCTTATGGCGTAGTACATTTGTAGCACCTCTTATAGCACCTCTTGTAGCACCTCTTGTAGCACCTCCTATTTCCCCCACTTACAAAGTTTTCCCCACTTACAAAGCCATGGCTTTTTATCTGGGGAAACACCTCCTTTCCCTACGGGGAAACACCTCCTTTCCCCACTTACAAAGCCATGGCTTTGTAAGTGGGGAAAATACCTCCTACCGATTCCTGTTCATCGGGTACGGTACCCACGCACCAGTCCGCCTTAGGCGTACGGTGCGGGGTTCCCTGCCTGCGCAGGCAGGCCTGCCTGCCGGTCCCGAGACTCTCGATGAGAGTCCCGAGGACTCAAATCGGAGCAGGCAGGGAACCCCGAATAGAAAGAAGCCACAGGCATTATCCTGTGGAGCTTCACATTTTAGGAGAGACAGCGCGTAGCACTGTGGTACAATAAAAAATTGTTATGGAAGAGGACTTTATTGAGGTACCGGAGGGCGCAGACGGCTTTGACGCCGGCGCTGCGGAAAGGCGCAGCCGCTTCCTTATTCCAATTGCCGCCGCCCTCGCGGTGATTCTATTAGTGGGCGGGGCCTACGCGTTCGGGAGGTACGCTGGTGGCGGCTCACCTTTGCTCCTCGCAAATATCTCTTCGCTTTTCAGAGAGACATTTTCGGGCGGGGTGGCTCCGATGACCTCTGGTGTCGGGGCTCCGACCTCCAGCAGGGGCGTCGGAGTTGAAATAATTCCCCTCGGCGGCGAACGCGAAATCCTGTTCTCTGGCGGCGGTGGGAGAACTGCATCCTCAGCAGTGCCGTCTCGTACCGCTCCCGCAGTGTCGCTTTGCGCTTTGCCCTCCGGCGCCGCACCATCGCATTCCGTCCTCATCAACGAGGTCGCATGGGCGGGCACCGCTTCCGACCAATCGGCTAAGGAGTGGATAGAGCTCATGAATCCCGGGAGCGCGGCGGTATCACTCGCGGGCTGGCAGCTCGTGAACAAGAGCGGCGGCATCCGCGTGGCATTCGGCGGCGCCCACGCCATTGAGGGAGAGGGTTATTTCCTCCTGGAGCGCAGGGATGACACCGCGGTGCCCGGCGTGCCGGCGGACGCGTTCTTTCAGAGTGCCATTAGGAATAGCGATGAGACGCTCACGCTCTTTGATGCGCAGTGCGGGTTGGTAGACGAGGTGAAGGCCGAGGAGGGGAGCGGTAAGCGGTGGCCTGCCGGCGAAGCGTATCCGAACTACCGCACCGCGGAGCGCGCGCCAGATCTTTCCTGGCACACGTACCAGGGGAGCGCGCGGAACGGACTTTTAGGAACGCCGAAGACCGAGAATTCGCTTCCGCCGTCTCCCGCGGCGTTACCAGCGAAACTTGCCGCAAGCACCGCGCCCACTTCCGCTCCATCTTCCACTGAGGCAGCTACTCCTCCGCCTGTGTTGCTCTCTCCGTCCGGCACGGGACGCGTCATAATCAGCGAGGTGATGGCGGGGATGGACGGCGCCACCGACTATGAGTTTGTGGAACTCTACAATGCGGATGAACACGCGGTGGATCTCACCGGCTGGTATGTGAAGAAACGGAGTTCTGCGGGAAAGGAATCTTCGCTCGTATCCGCAAATGCGGCGGATCCATCGGCCAGCCTGGAGGGGAAAACCATAGAAACGGGTCACTACCTGCTTCTTGCAAACAGCAACGGCTACACCGGCGCGGTGGCGGCTGATGTGCGCTGGCCAAAATCCTACACGCTTGCGTACACGAACAACGCGGTGGTTTTGTACAACGCAGCGGGGGAGAAGGTGGATGAAGTCGCGTGGACCGAAATCCCGAAGGGTTCCAGCTACGCGCGGATGCCGATAAATGGTTCCACTTTTTCAATTCAAACCACTCCCACACCGCAGAACGCCGCTCGGTAACGGTCCGCTGTTTTCTCCCACCCCCTACCTTCTTATATTATCCTTCTTATGTCCTATTGGACGGCCGTCCAATAGGACATAAAGATAGGGGGGTTCTGCGAATTTCCGGTTTTCCACGTTTTTCCCGCGCTTTTTGCGCTCCTGCGCCGTTCCCACATTTTTGTTACACTTCTCAGGAGGTTTTTATGTGCATGAGAAAAACTTCCGCGATTTATCAAAGATTACCAGAGATACCAGATACGTACTTCATGCGGGACGCGCGGCATTCTCGTAGGGCGAACGAAAAAACCGCCCGAGAATACGAACTATGAGAGTATTTGTCGCCATTCCCATTCCCGAGGATTTACAGGGTGAAATCCTCGCGTGGGAGGAAAAATGTCGCGGACTTCCCGTACGTTGGCTCAAGGGAAAGAATCTACACGTGACCCTTGTCCCTCCGTGGGAGGAGGAAGCGGCACGGGTGCCGGAGGTACTCTCTCGCATGGGTGAGGCGGTGCATATTCTCAAAGATTCGCTCACACTTTCTTTCTCGCGCGTGCGGTTCGGGCCTGACCCGCAGCGTCCGCGCCTCATCTGGGCGGAAGGGGAGACGCCGCGGGCGCTTGCGGTGCTCGCGCGGGAACTTCATGGAAGGTTGGGAATGGCGCCGGAGCAACGTTCGTTCCGGCTCCACCTGACCCTTGCCCGCTTCCGGCCGGAGGATTTTGCATCATTCCCGCGGCGCGATTTGGATGAGTGGGTATCGTGGCGCATGGAAGCCAAGGCGGTCGTGCTCATGCAATCACGTCTCCTCCGCGGGGGCGCGGAGTACGAGGTGCTGGGGGAGACACCTTTCTCTTCCCGTTTCTCTTCCCGTGGCGGGCGGTAGGAGGTGTTTCCCCAGTTACAAAGCCATGGCTTTGTAAGTGGGGAAAGTGTGGTGCTATAATAGTTTAGTGGCGAAGTTGATAATAAGGAGGAACTCAAGGCCGTATCAAATTCTCAAGCATCTCGCGTGGGGCTCCGGCGTGCTGCTGGTTTCAATCATTTCACCTTTAGGTGGGGCGCAACTCGTACGAGCGGGGATCAAGTCCTACTTGAGGAAGAAACGTTTTGAGAGGGACAAGTTTCTCCGCGATCTTAAAAAACTGCAGGAAAGGGATTTAGCGGACTACCGGGAATTGGACGATGGGAGCGTTGAGGTAACCATCACCAAACGTGGAAGGACACAGATGCTGAAGTACCGGTTGGACGACATGTGCCTGAAGCGGCCGCCGCATTGGGATGGGAAATGGCGCCTCATCGTGTTTGATGTTCCTCATTCCCACAAGCAGGCGCGTGATGCGCTCCGGCGGAAGCTTTTGGATTTGAGATTTTACCCGCTCCAGAAAAGCGTATTTATCACGCCCTATCCCTGCGAGAAGGAGATTGATTTCATCGCATCGGTGTTCGGCGTGGGAAGGTATCTGCTCATTTTGTACGCGACCCACTTTGAGGGAGAGGAGAAACTGAAGCACTACTTTGGTGTGCGGTAGGCAGCGGTTGGCAAAGACCTATTTCCCCAGTTACAAAGCCATGGCGTAGTAAGTGGGGAAAATGTGGTGCTGTTGGGGGACGGGAGGGGAAACGGGATGGGACGGGAAGGGGATTAGTTCGCTCCGGGGCCCTTCAGCCGTTTGCTTATTTCCTCAAGCTTGGTGCGTATCTCGTGTAGCTCCCGGTGGAGCTCTATGATGATATTGGTTTCCGTCTGCACCTCCGCTTCCGTTTTCTCCGTGAGTTTCTTTTCGTGTTTCAAGCCGGAGACCACAATGGTTTCCCCTATGAAGAAGGAAACGAAGAGGCCGGTGGCGAGCAGAACCACGGCGCTTATGAGGATGGACATGGGGCCGGTGAGGAATGGGAAAAGATCGGCGGTGTGCCAG
>PCRZ01000034.1:11720-15256 GCA_002772205.1 Candidatus Jorgensenbacteria bacterium CG23_combo_of_CG06-09_8_20_14_all_54_14
AACCCGCCAATCAGGGCGTAGGGGACAGGGTGGTGGCTCAACGCGGCGCGGATCCTATCCTCCAGCTTGTCGAAAAATTTGAGGATACGTTCCGCTATTATTTTGGGTGATTGCGGCATAGAGCGCGTGGCGGTTGCATTGTCGCACGCCCGTATTATACACTGAATCCGACATGGCAAAACAGGGACGTCTCGTTGCGCTCATTATATTTCTCATCGGGCTCTCCTTGGGAGCCGCTCTTTTTGCGTATGAACCGCTTTGGCAGCGGATTTCATCGTTCCGCCCCTGGAGCTTGGGGCTTGACCTCGCTGGCGGGAGCTTGCTCACCTACGAGATTGACCTCAAGGATGTAGCTGCGCAGGATCGTGCCTCGGTGGTCTCTGGCCTCCGCGACGTCATTGAAAAACGGGTGAATCTTTTCGGCGTGGCGGAACCCCGCATCTACACGGAATCGAGGGGGGAGGCGCAGCGCCTCGTGGTGGAGCTTGCAGGCATCCGCGACGTGGGGCAGGCCATCAAGGAGATCGGCGCGACGCCGTTCCTTGACTTTCGTGAGGTGGCGCCGGGGGATACCACGAGCACGGTGAAGTTCATTCCTTCCGCGCTCACCGGCCGCTATGTGGTTGGAGCGCAGGTGTCGCGGGGGCAGAACTCCGGATTCCCCGAGATAGATTTTTCACTGAACGATGAGGGCGCGAAACTTTTTGAGGACCTCACGCGGCGGAACGTGGGAAAACCCATCTGCCTCTTCATAGACGGGGCACCCATCATCCCCGACAATATCCGCGACAGCTGTCCCACCGTGCAGACCGAAATCTCTGGTGGAAGGGCGCGCATCACGGGTGAGTTCACGCTCGCGCGGGCGAAGCAGCTCGTGGAGCGGTTCAACGCGGGTGCGCTCCCGGCCCCAATCACCCTCGTGAACCAACAGACGGTGAGCCCCGACCTCGGAAAGGACTCGCTCCAAAAAGCCATTTTCGCCGGTGCGGCGGGGACCCTCATCGTCATCATTTTCATGCTTATCTACTACCGCGGTTTGGGGCTCTTTGCCGCGGCGGCGCTCCTCATGTACGTGGCGCTCACGCTGGGGCTTTTCAAAATCATCCCAATCACGCTCACCCTCTCTGGCATCGCCGGGTTCATCCTCTCCATCGGCATGGCGGTGGACGCGAACATTCTTGTCTTTGAACGCACGAAGGAAGAACTGAAAAAGGGGCTCTCCCGCACGGTGGCTATTGAGGAGGGATTCCGGCGGGCGTGGACCTCCATCCGCGATTCAAACGTGAGCACCATGATCACCTCGGCGGTGCTCTACTACTGCACCTCGAGCTTCGTGCAGGGGTTTGCGCTCGCCCTCTTCCTCGGTGTCGTGATGAGTATGCTCTCGGCTATCACCGTCACCCGCACGCTCCTCCGGGTATTCCTCGCGCGTAGCGCTTCGTAACTAACGACTCATAAACTAACAACAGATAACCAACAACTAACAAACCATGAGTTTTGATCTCATCAAACACAAATACTGGTTCCTGGGATTTTCCGGTGCCCTCGTGCTCCTCTCCCTCGTCGCGGTGGCGATGTTTGGGCTCCGCGCAGGCATTGACCTCCGCGGCGGTGCGCAGTGGGAGATATCCTTCTACGGGACCGTTCCCACAGAAGGCGCGGTGCAGGCGGCTTTGCAGGGAGCGGGCGCGCGCGGAGTTTCGGTGAAACATGAAGAGGAGAATACCTTCCTTATCCGCCTTCCCACGATCGACGAGCCGATGCACGCCGCGTATGCGGAGGTCTTGAAAAAGTTGGGAGACCTTGAAGAGAAAAATTTTGCGAGCATTGGTCCCACCATTGGCGCGGAGCTCCGCACACGTGCGATCTGGGCCATCGTGCTCGTGCTTCTCGGCATATCCCTCTACGTCGCGTGGGCGTTTAGGAAGGTGACTGTACCAGTAGCCTCATGGAAGTATGGCCTCGTCACGCTCTTCACCCTTTTCCACGATGTGGCGATCCCCGTGGGACTCCTCGCGGTTCTCGGGCGATGGCAGGGGATTGAGATTGACACCAACTTCATCGTGGCACTCCTCGTGGTCATGGGGTTCTCGGTGCACGACACCATCGTGGTATTTGATCGCATCCGCGAGAATCTTCTCCTCGCGAAGGGGAAGCGGTTCTCATTTGGGGATCTTATAAACCAAAGTGTCCGTGAGACCTTTGCCAGGTCGGTGAACACCTCCCTCACGCTTATTATTGTGCTCATCGCCCTCCTCGCGGTCGGCCCCCCCTCCCTCTTCTACTTTGTGCTCACCATTCTCGTGGGAACCGTGTTCGGGACCTATTCCTCCATATTTGTGGCGAGCCCTCTCCTCTACCTCTGGGGGAGGAAAGCGGCTCCGTGAAGCGGGGTTGACCTCGTTAGAAGCCGCCCCTCCGATTTTAACATTGGAGTGGCTACCCGCTTCGCAAAAGCTCCAGCGAGGCGAGCGACCGCCTCGGTGCGATCTGCTTCTAACGGGGTTGACGCCGTTTGAGGGGTTGTGCTAAACTATTCATATGAATAAGTCCATTGATCAATTGCTCGAGCGGCTCTTTGCAGACCTCAACCCCAAACAGCGCAAGGTGGTGGCGGGGCGTTTTGGATTGAAGAGCGGGGAAGGCATCACCCTCCAGGAGATAGGCGATGAGCTCGGCATCACCCGCGAGCGGGTGCGCCAGATTGAGGTTCAGACGATGAAGAAGTTGGGGACCTCCGTGCGGCGGGAGGCGGGGGAATTTCTCGCGGCAGCGGAGAAGTTTTTGAGGAATGTGGGGGGGGTGCGGCGCGATGACTGCTTCATGCGCGATCTCGCCCACGCGCTTTTTCCCAAAGACACCTCGCGGTATCTGGAAGAAAAGGTGCGTTTCCTCCTCCTCGCGGCGGGAACTCCTTCCTTCGCGCGGGAGAACGAGACGATGCACGCGTTCTGGTACGCAGATGACGCCGCCCAGAAAAAACTCCTTGATTTTGTGAGAAGGGTAACGCAATTTTTCAAGAAGACCGACCGGCGGGATGTGCTCGAGGGACGCGCGCACCTTGCCGAGTGCCGGGACTTCTCCTCGTGCCACATGCTCTCCATTCCGAAGTACATTGGGGCGAACGTGTTCGGCGACGTTGGACTCCGTGAGTGGCCGGAGATCGAGCCGAAGACGGTGCGCGACAAGGCCTACCTGGTTTTGAAGAAACACGAGAAGCCGCTCCACTTTACGGATGTTGCCAAGCACATCGCGAAGTACGGAATTGACGCGAAACCCGCGCACGTCCAGACCGTGCACAACGAGCTCATCAAGGACGGGCGGTTTGTCCTCGTTGGGCGCGGCATCTACGGGCTACGCGAGCATGGCTATGAGCCGGGCACGGTGCGCGAGGTGATCGCGCGGCTTTTGAAAAAGCACGGCCCGCTCGCCGCACCAAAGGTGGTGCAGCTCGTGAACCGCGAGCGGTTTCTCAAGGAGAACACCATTCTCCTTGGCCTCCAGAATAAGCGGCACTTCAAGCGGTTGGGAGACGG
>PCRZ01000034.1:15288-17042 GCA_002772205.1 Candidatus Jorgensenbacteria bacterium CG23_combo_of_CG06-09_8_20_14_all_54_14
CTCCCGGGAGGGGTTTTTTATCGTTCGCCGCGCTCTCTGTGAGCGTTTGCCGCGGCGACTTCTTACGGGGTACAATTGAAATAACCTTCTATGATCCGGGATATTGTACGCCACGCCGGCGATGTCATCGCGGAGCTCTTCAAGAAAGAGGAGACGTGGTTTTTGCTTCTCTTCACGGGTCTCTCGGCGTGGCTCCTCATCGCGTTTTTTGAGAAGATCTGGGCGGCGGTCCAGGCGTTTCTCCTCTTCACGTGGCCCATCTGGCTCTTTTTCATCATCTTCCCCGTTTTCGTATCGCTGTGGCTCTACGTGCGGCAAGCGCAGTTCAAGCGGAACATCAAGTGGGTTATTCTTGAGCTCAAGATCCCCCGCGAGGTGAGAAAGAGCCCGCAGGCGATGGAGCAGGTGCTCACCGCTATCCACTCCCTACGGAACGCGCCCGGGGATATCAAAGAGTGGTACTGGGATGGCGAGGTGACGCGGTGGTACGCGCTTGAGATGGTTTCCTTCGGCGGAGAGGTGCGGTTTTTCCTGCGCGTCTATAAGAGACAGAAGGACCTCGTGCAGGCCGCGTTCTTTTCTTACTACCCCGACCTGGAGGTGGTGGAGGCGGACGACTACATGGATTTGTTCCCGAAGGACATGACGGAGACCTACGCGAAGCAGATGGACATCTGGGGGACCGAGATGGTGCTTGTGAATGAGGGGGCATACCCCATCAAGACGTACGAGGACTTTGAGCACATGGAGGAGGAAAAACAATTTGACCCCATCTCCACCTTCTTGGAGGTTTTGGGAAAATTGCGGAAGGAGGAGACGGTGGGGATTCAGATTTTGATTGCGCCTGCGAGCCCCAAATGGAGAGACGAGTTTGAAGGCACTGTGAACAAGCTTAAAAAACCTGCGACGGCGACCATCAAGACCGGTGGTACTGTGGAAGAAGGTGACGGTACCAACGGTACCAAGGAGATGCTCATTGCGCGCTCCCCCGGGCATATTGAGGTACTGAAGAAAATGGAGGAAAATCTCTCCAAGCCGGCGTTCGATACCATCATACGGTTCATCTACCTCTCACCCAAAGAAGGGTTTTCCGACACGTTTCCTCGCCGCGGCATCGCGGGGGCGTTTAACCAGTACGCCGCGTTGAACCTGAACGGCTTCCGGCAGAACCACAAGGTGGGGACCCGCACGCGGATCTGGAAATGGCCCCATATCTTCCCGAAGGTGCGGAACGAATACCGCAAGCAGCGCATGCTCCTCTCCTACCGTACCCGCGAGGTGCCGCCCGAAACGTGGATGGGACGCTTGGCGACCTCATATCTTTTCAACTGGAACTTTGGCTCCAAACGGTTCCCTATGAACGTGAAGTGTCTCGCGACGCTTTTTCACCCGCCCACCGCGGTGGTCCTCACGGCGCCCCACATCCGCCGGGTGGAGAGTCGGCGCACGGGCCCGCCCGCAGGACTCCCTATTTACGGCGAAGAGGGGGAAATCGAACGTTTTACCTGATGATAGGTTTATATGCAAACACTGCAGCGCATATTTGAGGCGATCGGGGGATTCCCTTGGCGCGGCTTCACGCACGGGGTGCGGAACGTTTTCCTATTCTTGGATATCCTCGTGGTGGCCACATTCACGGTGATGTTTTTCTTCGCGGTCCGGCACCGGCCGAAATTTGTACGGAAGCCGAGCCGCCCGAAGCGCCCAGCCCCATTGGAGACCAAGTGGGAAGCGGTGTGGGCGCGCTGGCAGCG
>PCRZ01000034.1:17071-20221 GCA_002772205.1 Candidatus Jorgensenbacteria bacterium CG23_combo_of_CG06-09_8_20_14_all_54_14
CGCAATCCTACGTGATCGCCATCATTGAGGCGGACAAGTGTGTTGACGACGTTCTGAAGGACCTCGGTTTGAGTGGTGAGCATATGGCGGATCGTTTGGAACAGCTCGACGCTTCGGATTTCAAGACCTTTGAGAAGCTCTGGCGCGCCCACCGCGTGCGGAACGAGCTTGTCCACACGCCTGACTTCGGTATTGATCCTGCGGACGCAAAGGAGGTATTGGAAATCTACGAGGCGTTCCTCAAAGAGTTAGAGATGCTTTGAACGCGATGCCAATCTACGAATGCATACTAATGATACAAATGAATACGAATCATTAGCATTATTCGTATAATTCGCATGCATTAGTATATTAGTATCGCAATATGCCCCGTTCTGGAAAAATCCAAATCATCAAGTACGCGCCGCCCCCGCCGGAGCTCCCCGTGCTCGGTCAGGTGCAGCCCGAGGAGTGCTCTTTCATCGGGCGCACGAACTACGTCACCGGCCTTGAGGAGAAGAAATTCGTGTTCGGTTTGAAGCGAGTGGACCGCCGCCGCCACCTCTACATCGTGGGGAAGAGCGGTGTGGGGAAATCCAAGCTCTTGGAGCTCCTCATCCGCCAGGACATCGCCTACGGATACGGGCTCTGCCTCATGGACCCACACGGCGACGTTATAGATACCATCCTTGATTTCATTCCGGAGCGGCGCATCGGAGACGTGTGCCTTATAGATCCCTCGGATGCGGAGCACCCGGTCTCGTTCAACCCGCTCGCGAATATTGACCCATCTTTCAAGCACCAGCTCACGCAGGGGCTCATAGAGGTGATGGAAAAACAGTTCGGCGCGAACTGGACGCCTCGCTTGGAGCACGTGTTCCGCTTCACCTGCCTCGCGCTTTTGGATTACCCGCATGCCACCATGCGGGGGATGATCTCCATGCTAACCGACCGCAACTACCGCCAGAGAGTGGTGGAGTATATAGAAGATGACATGGTAAAGCGCTTCTGGGCCATTGAGTTCGCGGACTGGTCGGAGAAGTTTGACACCGATGCCATCATCCCCCTCGTGAACAAGTTAGGGCAATTTCTTTCCAATCCGTTGCTTAGGAATATTTTTGGACAGAAAGAAAACCGCATTGATCTGGAGCAGCTCATGCAGTCGCGGAAGATCATCCTCATCAACCTCTCCAAGGGGAAGCTTGGGGAGGAGAACTCATCCTTCTTCGGCTCCATGTTCATCACCAAGATCAAGCAGGCGGGGATGGCGCGCGCGGCCATGCCGGAGCGGGAGCGGTTTGACTACTACCTCTACGTGGATGAGTTCCACAACTTAGTGACGGAGACGTTTGAAAACCTTGTGTCGGAGGCACGCAAGTACGGACTTTGCATGACGGTCGCGCACCAGTACATGGGGCAACTCATACCGCGGGTGCAGGAGGCGGTGCTGGGGAACACCGGGTCCATTGTGGTGTTCCGCGTGGGCGGCGGTGATGCTTCCCAGCTTGAATCGGAGATGACCCCGGTCTTCAAGGCGAAGGATATGGTCAACCTCGGCATGCAGGAGTTCTACACGAAGATGACTATTGATGGTGAAACCTACGACCCGTTCTCAGCCGAGACCCTGAATGTGCTCCCGCCGACGCACGATTCCTTTAAGTCGCGCATCGTGGAGGAGTCGCGTGCGAAGTACGCCATCTCGGCGGACGCCGCAAAGAAGCTTATTGCCGAGGAGGAGGCGTCTATCTTCCGGAGTGCGCAGGAAAAGGCGGCGATCACCGGGAGCACCACCGGCCCCGCATCGCAGGACAAAACCCTGGAACCGCTGATATAAGGCTTTGTTCAAAATTACAAAGCTTAGCCGCAGTAATTTTGAGAACAAAACCTATACCTATAGGTGTCCCAACGAATTCAAGATGTCCTATTCTCCGGACCGGAAGGAAATCGTGCATTGTGAGAGTTGTTACAATACGGAAGTCATCTAAAAAAACAAGCCGATGAGAGTAAGTATGACATGTCATACTTAGTGTGGAAACCATGAATTGAATATGGAAACCAAACAGTGCCAGAACTGTCCCGCCTAAGGGTGCTACAGTTAACTGTAGCACCCAGCCACCCGCGCCATCCTCTCCCTTCTCTAATTTCCGCCAAAGGCGGACAAGCGCGCCTGCCCGCCTCTGGCGGGAATGGTAGAATAGTGGACTATTTATGAACACCGAAACTCGCCAATACCAGAACTGTCCCGATTTCTTCTCCGCTCCTGCGGAGCCAAGAAATTGTGCTCCGACTTTGTTCCGACTTTGTTCCGACTTTGTCGAGAATGCTCGACTCTGTCGGCATCGTGAGTCCTCGATGAAATCGGGAGATGCGCGATTCCGAAGGAATCGGCATAAAAATCTATGAATCAAGAGATAAAAAGTTGTCAAAACTGTAAGATTCGGTTCACGATTGGACCGGAGGATTTTGAGTTTTACGAGAAGATACAGGTCCCGCCGCCGACGTTTTGTCCGTAATGCCGGCTCCAGCGGCGGCTGGCATTCCTGAATGTCTTCAACCTCTACAAGCGTCCGTGCGATCTTTCGGGGGAGCGTATCATTTCCCTGTACCCATTAAGGATGCCATTCCCGGTGTATAAAAATACGGAATGGTACTCGGATAAATGGCAGGCGCCGATCATTATGTATAACCCAATGCTGGAATGGATATAAGATAACGCCTGTGGAATTGGCATTTCTGCGGAATATGAACCTACCGCTTCCGCGCCGATGCCCCTTCTGCCGCATCAGCGAGAAATTCAACCAGTGGGTGAAAAACCTGCGTGTGATAGACAGAGTTTGTGACAAATGCAGTGCGAAGTTCCAGACAAACTATCCTAAAGAAGAGGCACCGCACATTCTCTGCAAGAAGTGCTATCTCAAAGAGGTAGTATAGTGACAAATTTCATCTCCACCATCACCAGGGTGCTACAGTTAACTGTAGCACCCTGCTACCAAATGGAGGTAGTATAGTGACAAAACTACTTTCTTATTCCAGCCTTCGCCTAGCTATCTGTCGCTACTCCGTAGCTATGGAATAGCGTAGGATAGCTTCGGATGGGCAGGCCCACCTTCGCCTAGCTTCGGATGGGCAGGCCCACCTTCGCCTAGCTTCGGATGGGCAGGCCCACCTTCG
>PCRZ01000034.1:20259-28233 GCA_002772205.1 Candidatus Jorgensenbacteria bacterium CG23_combo_of_CG06-09_8_20_14_all_54_14
GGCAGGCCCACCTTCGCCTAGCTTCGGATGGGCAGGCCCACCTTCGCCTAGCTTCGGATGGGCAGGCGCGCGAATAAGAAAATAAGACATGGGAACATAGAGACCGTAGAGACGGAGCACATCCGTGCTATACTGAACCAAACAACCTGATCCATGGATACCTCTTCGGAGAAAAAGCCCCTTGATAAAAACAACCCCGTGCGGGATGCGCTCCGCGGCGCACCCAAGAGGACCGTTTCCGACATCGTTCCCCGCCTTCGCCAAAGCTCCGGCGGGCAGGCGCGCTTGTCGGTGCTCGCGTCGCATGCCGGTGAACAGCCGGATGTAGCTCCAGCCCCCCAGCCAAAAGCGGTAAAGAGACCTATTCTTCCCCGCCCCACCCCGCCGCCCGAGGAGACCGTTCTGCCGGTGCCGCCCCGGCCACCCGTTCATGCTCCCGTGGCGGCTGCTCCGTTTTTCACGCATAAACCCGAGCACGTTGCCCCGCGTCCCGAGGAACCGCGCCGCGAGGCGCTGCGCCACCCGCGTTCTCCGCGCCGCGGACTCCTTGTGTGGAGCGGTATCGTGGTCGTGCTCGCGGGAACCGGCGCGTTCCTTGTGTTCTCGGTGCTTCCCCGCGCCACCATAACCTTGAACCTCAAGGAGACGTCTGTTAATTTTGCCGACCAGGTGCGGGTGGACAGCGTGGCTTCAAATGTGCTGGTGGAGAGTGGGCGCATCGTGCTCCCCGGGGAGCTCCTCACGGCGCGGAAGAACGTGGAACTTTCGTTCCCCGCGAGCGGCGTGAAGCAGGTGCAAACGAAAGCGGCGGGGAAGCTTACTATTTGGAATGCGTACAGTTCAAAAGGACAGCCGTTGGTAGCGGGCACTCGCGTGGTTTCTCCTGACGGCAAGCTTTTTAAATTGAATCAAGCGGTACTGGTTCCGGGAGCAAAGATAGAAGGCGGGAAGATAGCGCCATCATCCTCAACTGAAGCGATGGTAACCGCCGATGCTTCGGGAGCAGAATTCAATATTCCTCCCGCAAAGAATTGGCGTTTTCCCGCTTTCAAGGGGAAACCGCAATACGACGGTTTTTACGGAGAATCGGTAGCGGCCATGAGCGGGGGATTTGTGGGAGAACAGGCGCTCCCGACCGGCGGGGACCTCGCGGCGGCGCGGGCGAAGGTGAGCCAGACCCTCCAGGATGCGCTCCAAAGCCAGCTCCTCGTGGCGCTTGCCGATACCTTCACGGTGCTTGAGGGAACCCGGCAGTTCAAAGTGGTGCGCGAGGAGGTCCGCACCGGCGGGGCGGATTCCAAGGTTTTTTCTATTTTTGAGGAGGCGGAACTTCGCGAACTCGCGTTCGTGGAATCCATGCTCCGAGACGCCATTTTTGAGCGCGCCGCCCGCGCGATTCAGTACCCGACCGCCGCGCAGGATTTCAAGCTCGCGTACGACCCGCCGAAGGTGGAAGCGGGGGCGGCCGCTATGAGCGTGGCGGTGAATGGCTCTTTCACGCTCGTGCCGGCGTTTGACCCCGAGCGGTTACGCGAGAGCATTCTCGGGAGCGATGAGCAGACCCTGAAGGCGACCGTCTTTGCGCTCCCGGGGCTTGAGACCGCACAGATCTTACTCTCACCTTTTTGGGTGCACTCTGTGCCAAACAATCCGGCGAAGGTGAATATCATCTTAGGTGGTTCCGGCAAATAATGTGGGGCGCGCAATTTGACACGCGGATATGGATGACCGTATAATGAACGGGCGTATTTTTTGCGCATTCGGGCCGTAGCGATGCGAGACGAGACACAATTGGTAAAAGAGGAAGGCGTGGTTGAGGAAGCACTCCCGGGGCTGCTCTTTAGGGTGGTTCTCGCGGGGAGGGACGGGTATGTCCTTGCTCACCTGGGCGGTAAGCTCAAGCTCCACCGCATCCGGGTCATCCCCGGTGACCGGGTGGTGGTTGAGATGAGCCGCGCGGGCGATGAGCGGGGAAGGATTGTACGGCGGCTCTAGAAGCGATGCGAACGATACGAATTTCATGCGAATGACACGAACGAAGAACTCCCCTAATCTATTATTCGCGACATTCGTGTACCGTTCGCGCAGTTCGCATCGGCAAACGTAGGCGTATGAAGGTAAGAGCATCGGTAAAAAAAATTTGTTTGAAGTGTAAGATCGTGCGCCGCAAAGGGCGCATACATGTCATTTGTGAAAACAAGAAACACAAACAGAGACAGGGATAGTCAAATTTTCGTGAGCGAAAATTTGTAAATCCGAAGCACTAAATCCCTCCGACGGAGTCGCGAGTCCGCGACAGGGTCGGGATGAATCCTAAACAATACCCAATGATCAGATCTCAAATAACCGAAATCGTTTCGAATTTAGAAAATTTGAGTTTAGAATTTATCTCGAATTTCGATATTCGAATTTAGAATTTCAAGCATATATGCGACTTATCGGCATCAATCTTCCGGATAACAAGCGCGTGGACATTGCGCTCCGCTACCTCTACGGGGTGGGACCTGTGCGCGCGTTTGAGATCGTGCGCGAGCTCAAACTTGACCCCGCGAAACGGGCGAAGGAACTCTCCGCCGAGGAGGTGAACAAAATCCAGCTCTTTATGGAGAAACACTACAAGGTGGAGGGTGAACTGCGGCAGGTGGTGAAGCAGAACATCAGCCGTTTGAAAGACATCAAGGCCTACCGCGGCTTGCGCCACATGAAGCGGCTCCCCGTGCGGGGGCAGCGGACGAAGACCAACTCCCGCACCGTGCGCGGGAACGTGCGGAAGACCGCCGGGAGCGGGAAGAGGAAGGTGGATCTCAAATAAATCCGAAGCACGAAGCACGAAATCCGAAACAAATGCAGAAAACAGAGAAATCCCAAAATGGGAGTTTGAAACATTTTCCGCCAGAGGCGTGCTCCAGAGGCGCATCCGCCTTAGGCGGAGATCTGCCTTCGGCGGAGAATTTAGAATTTGGAAAATTATTTCGAATTTCCCCGGCCTCGCCGAAAACTTGCCGAGGGCAGGCGATATTCGGATTTCGAATTTTATAGAAGTATGGGAAAGAAAAAAATAGTCCAAAAAGGAGAAGCGGGTGCGGCGGCGGAAGCAGCCGCGGTTCCCGCGGAGAAGAAGGAAACGGCGGCCCGCGCCCGCATTGAGCACGGCCGCATCTATGTGAATGCCTCCTACAACAACACCGTGCTCACGGTGACCGACGAGAAGGGGAACGTGGCGGCTTGGCTCTCCGCCGGGTCTCTCGGGTTCTCGGGCCCCAAGAAGGCAACTCCCTTTGCGGCGTCCAAGGTGGCGGAAGCCATCGCCGAGAAGGTGAAGCGCTCGGGGCCGGTGAACGTGGAAATCTACGTGAGGGGGGTAGGCCGCGGCCGGGATGCCGCGGTGCGCTCACTTGCCGCAAAAGGGTTTGTTATCACCGCGGTGAAGGATGTGACCCCCATTCCCCACAACGGCCCCCGCCCCCGGAAGAGGCGGAGAGTGTAAATGCGATGCGGATATACAAACGCGATGCTAATATACAAACGCGATGCTAATATACCTGCCCGCCATAGCCTTCATTTCTGTTTTTTCTCCAAACACAACTTTCCCATATAATTGATGTTTAGATATAAATCATCGGATAGGCGTTGGCAGGCGGGCGAATGCATACTAATGATACCAATGGAGGATTTCTTTATTCGTATAATTCGCATGCATTCGTTGATTAGTATCGCATAAGCGAAGCGTATGCAACACATCAAAGAGAAAAAGGAGCGGGCGCTGGGGGTGAAACTATTCCTCAAAGCGGACCGCTGCAACAGTCCCAAGTGTGTTATGGTGCGGCGGCCGCAGCGCCCCGGCCAGCACGGAGGGGCGCGCCGCCATACGGTCTCGGAGTACGGGAAGCAGCTGCAAGAAAAACAAAAGATCAAGATCTATTTCGGCCTGAACGACCGCCAGATGAGGCGCCTCTTCCTCGGGTCCAAGAACCGCGTGAAAGAGATACTTCTCCAACGTCTTGACTCGGTGGTGTTCCTCTTGGGGCTTACCAAGTCCTCCCGCGTCGCCCGACAGCTTATTTCCCACGGGCACATCCTCGTGAACGGGCGAAAGGTGACAATTCCCTCCTACCGTGTTACCATGGGCGATACCATCGCGGTGCGGCCTCAATCGCGCACGCTGAAGGTATTTGAAGAGTTTAAAGAGCAGCAAAAACAATACACCCCCCCTTCCTGGCTTGCCGCAGAGGAGGGGAAGCTTGAAGGGAAGTGCGTGGCGTCATCCGCCGAGGGCGACACTCCATTCCCGTTTGATTTTGAATTGGTCGCGCAGTTTTATGCGAGATAGGAAATGAAATCCCGTTAGAAACGGTTAAGACATCGAAAATAAACCATATGCAAAAAAATAAACAATCGTCTAAAAAGGTCCTGACATTAAGTTACGGAAGCGCAAGCGCTTCCTGTTTCTAACGGGATGAAATACTCTCATCTCTCTGAATCGGAGGCCGTGAAAACGGTTTCGGAGGAAGAGAATAAAGGCATATTCCACATTGAGGGACTCTACACCGGCTATGGTCCGACCCTCGGGAACGCGCTCCGGCGGGCGCTTCTTTCCTCGCTTCCCGGCGCCGCCATTACCCAGGTGAAGGTGAAGGGGGTAGACCATGAATTTTCTACGCTCCCGGGTATGTTGG
The DNA here is from genome assembly GCA_002772205.1 of Candidatus Jorgensenbacteria bacterium CG23_combo_of_CG06-09_8_20_14_all_54_14. Taxonomy (GTDB): domain Bacteria; phylum Patescibacteriota; class Minisyncoccia; order UBA6257; family GWB1-50-10; genus 20-14-all-54-14. The sequence continues at coordinate 24,936 of PCRZ01000034.1, forward strand.
AGGACATCGTGGAGTTTATTCTGAATTTGAAGAAAGTGCGGTTCCATTTCTTCGCCGATGAGCCGCAAACGCTCACGCTCCGCGTGAAGGGGGAACGGAAGGTGACGGCGGCGGATATTCAACCGACCACGCTCGTACAGGTGGTGAATCCGTCCCTGCCCCTCGCCACGCTTACTAAGAAGGGAGCGGAGCTCGATATGGAGCTCACGGTGGAAAAGGGGTTGGGGTATGTGCCGGCGGAGGCGCGCCGCCTTGAGCGGCTGCCCGTCGGTACCATCGTGTTGGACGCGATTTTTTCCCCCGTCGTGCGAGTGGCATTTTCGGTGGAGAACATGCGGGTGGGGGAGCGCACGGATTATAACCGCCTCATACTGGAGATCGAGACCGACGGGTCTATCTCGCCCTCGGAGGCGCTCCACAAGGCGGGAAAGATCCTGACCGACCATTTCGAAAAGGTGGTCGCCATAGAGTTCACCAAAATAGAAGCCACCGCGCCGAAGCAGGAGAAGAAGCGGGAGAAGAAAACGAAGTAGCGATGCTAATATACGAATGCATACGAATTATACGAATGGCTATTAGTATCATTAGTAAATTCGTATATTCGCATCGATACCTTTCCTTGGATTTGAGCTTGAGTGGCTCGCTGGGATAGGTGTGGACTTGTTATGAAACATTGTAAAAGAGGAAGAAAATTCGGTCTGAAACGGGGGCCGCGAAAGGCGTTCCTCCGTAATCTCACGCAGAGCCTTATCCGGAACGAGCGGATCCTCACCACCGAGGCGCGCGCGAAAGAGCTCCGCGGTTTCGTGGAGCGGCTCATTACCCACGGCAAGAAACAGAACCTCGCCGCGCTCCGGCTTCTCATGGAGAAGCTCCCGCGCGTTGCGGCCTACAAGGTGTATCACGAACTTGCGCCGCGCTACGCGTCCCGCCGCGGCGGCTACACCCGCATTTTGAAGCAGACGCGCGTGCGGAAACATGATGGGTCAAAGATGGCGGTAATCGAATTTGTATAGCGCGATGCGAATATACAAACGCGATGCTAATATACCTGCCCGCCATAGCCTTCATTTCTGTTTTTTCTCCAAACACAGCTTTCTCATATAATTGATGTTCAGATATAAATCATCGGATAGGCGCCCCGCCCACCTTGCTTCGCAAGGCGAAGCGGGCGGGCGGCAGGCGGGCGAATTCATACGAATGATACTAATGGATGCGAATTCGTGTTATTCGTATAATTAGTATGCATTAGTATATTGGTATCGCACTTCTATGGATTTTATCATTGACGCAAAAGGAAAACGGCTCGGGCGCCTCGCCTCCGAGATCGCCGTCATCCTCCAAGGGAAACACACCCCCGCGTATCACCCCCGCCTGGAGGGCAGCGACCGCGTGGTGGTGAAGAATATACGCACGCTAACGGTCGGCGGCCGGAAGACGAAGACCAAAATTTACTACCGCCACACCGGCCCCCTTGGGCACCTCAAGGAAAATAAGTTCCGCGACGTATTTGAAAAAAAACCGGCATGGGTGTTGCGCCACGCCGTGCGGCTCATGCTCCCCAAGAACAAACTCCAAGCGCGCCGCCTGAAGCGGCTTATTATAGAGTAATGACTAATTTCTAATATCTAATTTCTAATCAATCCATGGTCAAAGAAAAATCTCCGAAAATAGCAAAAGCGAAAGAAGTAAAGAAAACCGTGCCTATACACCAGGCCGAGCGCTATGTGGAAGCGGTTGGGCGGCGCAAGACCGCGGTGGCGCGCGTACGCCTATTTCACGAGAAGAAGGATAAGGGCTTGCATCTCACCGTGAACGGGCGGGAGCTGGCACAGTATTTTCCCCTTCGGAAGCTCCAAGAGGTGGCGCGCGCGCCGTTCGGCGCGGTGGCGCTTGAAGATGCAACGGTGAGCGCGAAAGTGGCGGGCGGCGGCGTGAGCGCGCAGGCGGAGGCGGTCCGTCTCGGCATCTCCAGGGCGCTCCTCTCCGTGAATCCAGAACTCCGTTCCCGCCTGAAGGCGCTGGGGTATCTGAAACGCGACCCCCGCATGGTGGAGCGCAAGAAACCCGGATTGCGGAAGGCGCGGCGGCCGCAACAATGGAGGAAGCGCTAACGCGCGCCACCGTGCCCAAACTTTTGGTTGCTAACTGGAAGTTAAATCCGCAAATTGAAGCGGAGGCGGTGCGCCTCGCGCGCGCCTCCGACGCGAAAAATATTGTCATTGCGCCGCCGTTCCCATTCCTTGTAGCGGTCGGAAAAGCGCTCAAAAGGGCAACGCTCGGCGCCCAGGATGTTTTTTGGAAATTGCACGGTGCCTATACCGGCGGGGTGTCTCCGCTGATGCTCCGGGCGCTGGGCGTCCGGTACGTGATCGTGGGGCACTCCGAGCGCCGCGCGCTCGGCGAGACCGATACAATGGTGAACAAAAAGGCGCGCGCGGCACTCCGTGCGGGGCTTGCCCCTATTCTTTGTGTCGGTGAACCGCTCGCGGTGCGGCGGAAGGGATTGGCGGCCGCCAAGCGATTTGTAGCTCATCAGCTCCGCGCTGATTTGCGCGGTGTCTCTCCGTCATCAGTCATCAGTCATCAGTCATTAGTGGTGGCGTATGAGCCACTTTGGGCCATCGGCACCGGCCGCGCCGCGACGCCCGCGGACGCCGCCGAAATGGCGGAGTTTATAAAAGGGTTATTAGTTAAAAGTTATAAGTTAAAAGTTTCGGTACTTTACGGCGGCTCCGTGAATGTACGGAATGCGGGCGCATTCCTCGCGGAGCCCGCGATCGACGGGGCGCTCGTGGGCGGCGCGAGCTTGCAGGCGGCAGAGTTTAGGAAGATGATTTCGATTAACCAGAGGAGTTGATGCACACGGTTGACATGAAGGATCGCTATACGAGTTCGCTATAACTAGTCACGTTGGGGAGTGATGAGTCGAAGGAGCTAAGTATGACATGTCATACTTGCCACACTAACCATGACGGAACCACAAACCAAGGTTTGCCGAAATTGTCCGCCGATAGCTTTGCAATCAGGCGGATACCTGCCTGAAGTTGCTACATCGTTGCAGGCGGGCGCCACAATACGAAGTTTTTGGCGGATAAACTAAATCCATGAACCAAGAAAACAGACAGTGCCAAAACTGTGAATCCTGTTACAATACAGAGGTGGTTTAAGTGCGGTGCTATGACATGTCATAGCACTATATCGTGGCGAGGTGTCCTAATGAATTTGAAACGAGTTATGCCCCAGAACGCAGGGAAAATTGTGTACTGCGAGGCGTGTTATCAAAATGAGATATCAT
>PCRZ01000015.1:0-12088 GCA_002772205.1 Candidatus Jorgensenbacteria bacterium CG23_combo_of_CG06-09_8_20_14_all_54_14
TCCGACTTTGGTCGGAGCGGTGCGCGGGTAAATCTTTCTGTTGGTAGGCGGAAATTTCGCTCGTTACGCGCGCTTCACCTCTTGAAATGCCGCAATAATTTTATCCATATTCCCCTGTAAAATATTTTCTATATTGCTCCATTTCTTCCCAATCCGATGGTCGGTAATGCGATCGTCAGGAAAATTATACGTCCGTATCTTCTCCGCCCGCTCTCCGCTCCCGATCTGGGATTTCCGAAGCTCCGAGACTGACCCCACTGATTGTTCCCGCTTGGCTTCGTAGAGCTTCGCGCGGAGAACTTCCATCGCCTTCTCACGGTTTGCGTGTTGCGAGCGCTCCTCGCGCGAACCCACCACCATGCCAGTCGGCTTGTGGGTGATGCGTACCGCGGTCTCCACTTTGTTCACATTCTGCCCGCCGGGACCGCCCGCGCGTGAGAACGTCACCTCCAAGTCGCTCTCCTTTACCTCCACCGCTTTTGCTTCCACCGCAGGCAACACCGCGACCGACGCGGTAGAGGTGTGTATCCTCCCCTGCCGCTCCGTAACCGGTACCCTCTGCACGCGGTGCACGCCCGATTCCTGTTTTAAAGCGTCGTACACTCCCATGCCAGACACCTCGGCAATAAGCGTTTTATATCCTTTCGCGCCTGATTCACTCGCGTCCAAAATAGAAAACGACCAACCGCGCTTCGCCGCGTATTTCTGGTACATCCGCGCGAGGTCGCCCGCGAAAAGCGATGCCTCATCGCCCCCCGCCCCGGCCCTTATCTCAAGGATTACTTTATTAACCTTGCTTACATCCATAGGTTAAAAATTATATGTCAAAGGGATGGGGCGAGGCTCGCCATAGCTTTCGCGGAGGCGGCCCGTCCCCGCGCGGACTTCCAGAATTATTTTATTGATTGAACCCAATTCCATATACACCATTAAAACCTACCGCGCCGCATAAATCAAACCGTGCGGTGAAATTCAACATGTAGTGAAATTCGACTGAATGAAGAATGAAGTTTCGTCCCGCAGAAGAAAACTTAATTCTAAAAATCACTTTTTCTACCGCCTCAATTTATACTCATATGAGTATAAATTGAGGCACACGGAAACGTACCAAAAATACATGGGGAAACATGTCCAAAAAAAACTCCGAATTCTACGCTTGAGGTAATTTGAAAATTCTTCTCAACTCTTCATCCCCTTCTATTATTTCCACCAGCATTACCTTGCAATATCCTTCCAAATCGTACTCCACAATCAACTTCCAAAATTCCTCGCTCATGTGACTCGGACACACATACACGCTTTTCTGAAGTTGGTGGAAACCAAACCTCTTGAGAAAATATCTTAATTGTTGGCGCTTTTCATCGGAACGCACCGGCACGTCAAAGCTCACCAAGCGCCATTTCCCGTCCCACTTCTTCGTGTGAACGGTGTTCCGCAACCGCTTGAGCAAATAAATAAATCCTTTTGGAGTAACTGAAAATTTTCCCTCTTTCCTTTGTACAATGCCGTTTGTAATAAAGCGGCGGAGTGATTGCCTTAAATATTTATTCTTCCGATGGCGCTTTATAAATTCCTCAACTACTGCATCTGCAACGACATGGGCATCGTGAAAAAATTCCGACCACTCTCTAATATGTCTCGCTGCGTCACGTGAAGTTTTAGCCATAGATACAAGTTAATGGTAAATAAAAGTGTTTTTACCCAACCTCAAAATGTACCCATATGCGTACAAATTGAGGCCATTAAAAAATTATAGCATACACGACGAGGTGCAAAAAAATGTCACACCCTTTATGCTATTTATAATTTACTGAAAAGCCGCAGCCGCCGCTCCACCACGCTCTCCATCGCCGCGAGCGCCTCGGGCATCAGTTTGTATGGCGCCACTTCCTCGGGGTGCGCTTTGAGTGAGTGTTCTAAACCGATGCGCCACGCCACGCGGAGTTCTGTAGAAATGTGGATGACCGAAATGCCCGCGTCAATCGCCTCAAAGAAGTCGGAATCCGAAATACCGGAACCGCCGTGGAGCACGAGAGGAACCCCCGCCGCCTTGCGAATTTCCCTGATGCGCGCGATGTCCAAAGGCGGATTTCCCACGCCCTTCACCATCCCGTGGATGTTCCCTACCGCGGGCGCCAAAAGGTCCACGCCGGTTTCTCTCACGAACCGCACGGCATCCTCCGGCCTCGTCAGTTCCTCGGGCCGCACTGCCGCTCCCTTGGGAACGGTTTCTAAAATCTCCGAGGAGCCGCCGATATACCCCAATTCCCCCTCCACAAGAATGGTGGGGTTTATGGATTTTACCAGTTTCACCGCCACGCGCGTCTGCGCTATGTGATCATCGAAGGAAAGTTCTCTGCCCTTACCCCGAGCCTCGCCGAGGGGGTCAAAAAGAACGGCGTGAAATCCCACGCGCGCCGCTTCTTTTACATGCTCAAGCGAATGGGTATGGTCGGCGTTTATGAAAAGGCGGAATCCGTGGGGGCTGGCATGTTCGGTGTTATAGCTCGCCACAAGATCGCGGAAGTGGTGAAGACCGAGATAGGCGCGCTCGCCCTCCGAAACCCCCACGATGACGGGCACTTGGAGCCGCATCCCCGCGTGCGCCACCGCCTTCAACTGCTCCAGATTAGCAACATTGAAATGGCCGATGGCAATTTTTTTCTTTTCTGCTTCTTGAATTGCCTGTTTTAGGGTTTTCATAAATTTAAAATTTAATGCCGCCGACAAACAAAATAATGAATCCGACGACTATAATTATTAAAATTGCCCAACCAACAAATTTTAAAATTTTCTTTGGTATTAACGCTATGAGAGAAGCAAGAATATAAAACAAAATAATTGCGACTACTAATTTAACCCAATTTAAACCAAGCCTGCTACAAATTAATCTGCCATCACCCTCCATCCCAATTGTGGCAGAAAGTATAGGGGAACAAAAATAATTATAAAAGCTGAATTGCGGCTGTCCAAAACTAATAAAATTATCAATAAGCAAGAAAAAAAACGTTGTTAAAATTTTCCAAATTGTCGGTTTTAAAAATTTCTTCATACGTAAAGTTTACAGAACTTTTAACACGTCGGCTATGGTTTGCTGTCTCACATACACTTTTGCAATTTCTTCTCTGAGGGAGAGCAGGAAACACAAGTTCACCCGCCACTTGGGGTCAAGGAGGAACATGTCAATCAAATTCAGAGCTCGTTCAAGTGAGGCGGTAAATTTCCCGAGATCGCTCTGCCACTCTCGCGCCCGCAAGAGTTCAGAAACGACATTGAGAACCTGCTGGTATTGAGAGAGTTTAAAAATGGCATCGGGTACCATGTTAAAAGAGTAACGTATGAATAATCTCCTCAAGACGTTTTCTCACCACTAGATCGGTGATATCCATAGAACGACTGAACGGCGGCTTTATATTCACGAGCGAGATAAAATCGATTCGGCCATCTGTTGGGTAAAAATTAGCTCCCCACAAATCCTTCGGCTGTGACCCATCCTCTAACAGCTTCTCATAGCAATCAATATGGAGAAAACATCCGAGTGATAGCGTTCCCCTTGCAACATCCACAACGAGTTTAACCATTGCAGACGATTCTTCTCTAATCTTTTTCAGTACTTCTTCCGAAATTTTTTCTTTTATAAGTAAGGTGTCCATTTCTATATTGTATAATCTTCTCATTCCCACCGTCTGAATCTCAAAACGCGATTGCACCTCTATCAAAATTCTCAATCAAAAGTTTCTCCATCTCCCCCTCCCCGCCCATGTATTCCATGAATAGTTTTGTCCAGAGCGCTTCCCGCTGGTGATAGTTGAACGATTCGTTTTTCCCTTCCATGAAGGAGACGAGAGACATTGCGTTATCCTCCAGGTCAAAACTCACCACCTCTCCCCTATCACCGTCAAAAACACCGCCAACCCAATCCAAGTCGTTCCAAAGATCCAAGGCGGGAGTAAAAGTGGCACCGGTGAAATTTGCGAGGTCGCGCTCACCGCGGCTCCAGTGGAGCGATTCGGGATTCACGTGCGGCATCGCGAGGCGCGGGTCGGAGGGATCATCCTTCGCCAGATACCGCTGGATGATGAGCCACGCGCCGTCGCGCGCCGCGTCCGCCGCCGGTATGTCTCCGCGGAGGAGCGCCTTCAGACGCTCGGCAAAATCGCTCCGGTCCGCATAGCGGAGGAAGAGCTTCGCGTAGAAACGTATCTCGTGGCAGTAGTGGAGGAGAAGCGCAAAATCGCGGAGGAATTTCCCCGGAACGTGCTCACGGACGGGATTGAGAAAAATAACGCCCAGTTCCTTGAGGTGACTCACATTGTGGTGCTTGTGCGCCACAAATTGCTTTGCGGTCCCACGCCATGCGGGACCCAAAACCCGTATCTCTATCTCCCGCTCCTCAAAGTCGGACGTGGTGAGCGCCGCATACGCCTTCGCGAACGTTTCGTGCATCCACTCGTCCGATTCCATGAAGCGGAGCGCCGCGAACACTTCCGTCACATCGTGCCGCGCGAGGAGCGCCTCCACGGAACCAAGCTTTAAATATTCGAGCACATGCCCGGGCGGGCGCGTCAAGAGAATGGTGGATGCTCTCTCTCTCTTAAGGAACCATCCGCGACGCTCCGGCACGATCTTGCGCGCCAGCGTTGCCGCGCGCTCGAACTCGTCGGCTCCGGAAGCCGTCTCAAGAAATCTCATGAACTGCTCCTCGTGCGCAAGAATGGTCTTCCGGAGGATGCTCCGCACGTGCGGTGCGGAACGGAGATTTGAGTTGAGAAGGTTGAGCGTCGTTTCTATGCGCTCCTCGTTCTCCTGCGCCACCGCCCCGAGGACGCCGGCGGGCCTCCCTGCGCGCACCATCGCTGTATCCAATCGTTCCAGCACACCGGGGTCGGTTCTTAAAATCTTTCCCAACTTTTCTGTGGCGGTCATAATGTAAATCAAAAATCAAAATTCAAAACTCAAAATTGAGATTAAAATTCAAAATTTTTGAATTTTACATTTTCATTTTTCATTTTGAGATTTACATTTTGCATTTATAATGGCTCCACCCCCAAATCCACGTACCGCCAGCGCTTGCCGCCGAAATCCTTCTGCCGCAGTATCCCCGCTTCCGCCCCCACCCGCTCCACCACCGAGGCCGCGTTCGCCGCGGCGAGGCGGAGCGCGTAGTGCACGTCGTGCTTCCGCATGAGCCCAGCCACGAACCCTGACCCGAACGCGTCCCCCGCGCCGGTGCGGTCAACAAGCTTTTTCTCCTTGAAAATGCCAGCGCTGTAGAGGTACCTGCCGTCGGAGGCAAAGGCGCCGCGCGGTCCGTCGGTCATGACGGCGATCCCCGGCACGAGGTCATCAAACTTCTTGAAAATGCCCCGCACGTTCCGGTACTCCACCCCCGTGAGGAGCGAGGCCTCCTCGCGGTTCACCACCACCACGTCGAGCAGGGCGAGGAGCGGCTTCAATCGCACGGCTCCCATCGCCGCGTAGGCGCCCGAGGGGTTCATCGCCACCTGTATCCCCCGCACCTTTGCCTGGCGTACCACCTTTTGCATGAGGTTTAAAGGGACGTTCCCGGGAGCGATGTAGAGCCACCGCGCCTGGAGCTTCCGCGGAGGGATATCCCGCTCGCGCCATCCTTCGGAGGCGCCGCGGTACACGAGCACTGTGCGCTCACCGGCACCGGTGAGGAGAATGGTGGAATATGCGGTGTGCTTCTGCGCATCCTTCACCGCGAGTACCTTCACTCGCTCGGCGCCGAGGTGCCGGATAACCGCCTCACCCGCCTCATCATCCCCCACGCGGACGAGCGCCGCGGTTTTCCATCCCTGCCGCGCGAAGGTTACCGCCACATTCGCGGCGCCGCCGCCAACGGTGAAAATCGGTTCGCCCACCTCCAACTTCGCCCCGAGCGCGAAGCATTCCGCCTCGCCTTCAATAAAACCGATTTCCTTCAAATGCTCGGGGTCCTTGAGCACTTTGATAGCCGCCCCGGTCAAAAACACGTCCCGGGTCGCCGTCCCGATGGTGATGATATCAAACATGCCAATCTCGTTGAAATTTGAACATGGGTAAATGTTACCACAAAATCGGGTGCCCCGCACCAATTTCATCGGCCGCGGAAACTTCGGAATTGTTATTCTTATTCGTCGAGGGCGCTATACCATAGTATAGTGTCGTTTCTTTTGCGCGCCGAAAAAAATAATGAGGGGCGCGAGGTATAATCATCTACTCCGGGCGCTATACCATGGTATAGCGCCTCCTATGGCGGCAACCGCCAGGTTATTGCGTCGCATTATAAATCGCGGAAATCTCGGCGGCGGAGACACCGTTAGATAGCTCGCGTATCTAACGGGGCATGGGGCGCGGATTTGGATTATGGACTTGCAACGTCCATAATTTTAGATATGATGTTACGCTGCAGCATAACACTATGACGCGTCATAGCGCTATGCTATAGCATAGCAGGCATAACGCTATTAGAAAATTATTGAGGTTCAACCTAAGTAGTACAACTCTTTCTTAAATCTAATATGTCACGTAAAAAAAGCCATGGCTTTTTTTACGTGACATCTCTACGGAGGACACGATAGGAGGACACGATATTAGATATCAAGTTCTACGGGGTCTGACCCCGGAATGTTTCGTGTTTCAAGTTTTAAGATTTCGAGATTAAAGATTTAGGATTTGCGCTTTTTAGCACACCTCACCGCGTCCTTCACCGCACCGACCCCCATGCCGTACTTCTCAATGAGCGCGGCGGGGGTACCCGATTCGCCGAACGTGTCCTGCATCCCCACAAACTCCATGGGGAGCGGCAGGCGCGCGGCAAGGAGTTCCGCGACCGCGCCGCCCAACCCGCCTGCTATCTGGTGCTCCTCTACCGTGACCGCCGCACCTGCACGTTCCGCGTACTCCAAAATCGCTTTTTCATCCAACGGCTTTATGGTATGCACGTTCAATACCATAACGCCTACTTTTTCTTTTTCCAATTCCGCCGCGGCGCGAAGCGATTGATAAACCATAATGCCGCACGCGATGATGAGAACCTGCGGCCGCTTGGATTCCCACAGCACTATTGCTTTCCCCGGCACGAAAGGGGTTTCCTCTGTCGTGATGATCGGGGTCTTCTCGCGCGCGAAGCGGAGGTATACCGGTCCCCAGATCTTCGCGGCAGCGAGCGTGGCTTTCTTCGCCTCAATCGCATCGCACGGCACGAACACCTTCATGTTCGGGAGCGCGCGCATCATAGCGATATCCTCCGTCGCCTGGTGCGTCGCGCCATCTGGCCCCACGGAGATGCCCGCGTGGTGGCCCGCAATTTTCACGTTGGAGTCGTTGTAGGCGATCGTCGTCCTAATTTGTTCCCAGTTCCTCCCCGGCGAGAAGGTGGCGTAGGAGGAGATGAAGGGGATTTTCCCGCTGATGCCGAGGCCCGCGGCGATGGTCGCCATCCCCTGCTCCGCCACACCACACTCAAAGAACCGCTCGGGGAATTTTTTTGCGAACGCCTCCACGCGCGTGGACTCCGCGACATCAGCGGTCAAAACCACCACATTCGGGTTCTCCGCCCCTGCAATCAAGAGGCCATCGCCATACCCGTCGCGGATGGGTTTCTGCTCGACGTCGGCGTCAAACAACTTTGAATTCAACTTTAAGTCTGGATTTAACATGTATCGATGCGAATATACTAATAATACGAGTTATACGAATTTATGTCTCGCATCTGTTTCTATTTTCACTATGCGCACCGGTTTCAAATACCGATTTCTAAAATTGACGAGCAAACCCAATTTCAAATTTGCGGTTTGTAGATAACGCTGCACCTGATAAAAATCCTGCTTTTCTATTAGGCGTTTCGCTTTGATTTCAAGAACCACCTTGTTATCAACCACAAAATCAACGATATTGCCTGCCCTGTCTATTGGGTATTCTCTCCGGTAAGGCACCTTCTTTTCCTTCAATCGGAGTTCTATTTCATCTCCATATTGTTTCTCCCTCAAAAACCTTCCCTTTTCATTATGAACACCGAAGCAGATGCCTGTAATCGCGTATGACAGCTCAGGATAGATAATTTTTGTCATTCGAGTATTTTCCATCATTCGTATCATTAGTAAATTCGTATATTCGCATCGCTACTCATTCATGTTCACTTTGGATTCTTCTCCCCAGCGTCCTCAATTCGCTCAACGCCTTTTTCGCCTCATCCCGGTTCGGCGCCCTGCCGTGCCACTCATATTTCTGCTCCATAAAACTCACCCCTTTGCCGGGGATGGTGTGCGCGATGATGACAGTGGGTTTCTCGTAGATCGCCTTCGCCTCCGCAACCGCATCCACGAACTCCGTCATGTTGTGTCCGTCAATTTCCAACACATGCCACCGGAACGCCTCGTACTTCTCACGGAGCGGCTCCAATGGCATCACATCTTCGGTGTACCCACTGATCTGGATATTGTTCCGGTCCACGATGAGGGTGAGATTGGAGAGCCGATATTTTCCTGCGCACATCACTGCCTCCCAATGATTTCCTTCCTGATGTTCCGCGTCCGAGGCAATACAGTAGATATGGTGCTTTGCGTTATCCAACCGCGCGGCGAGTGCCATGCCAACCACCTGCCCTAAACCAGAGCCGAGCGGCCCCGAGGTGGTTTCCACGCCGGGGAGCGACTTTCGGTGCGGGTGCCCCTGCAAGCGCGAGTTTAGTTTGCGGAGCGTCTTCAGTTCCTCCAGCGGGAAGTAGCCCGCGTATGCCATCGTTACATACTGCACAGGGCAGATGTGGCCGTTGGAGAGCACGAGGCGGTCGCGCTTCGCCCAGTCCGGCGCCTTCGGGTTGTGATTTAACACATGGAAATAGAGCGCGGTGAAGATATCCGCCATCCCCAAGGGACCGGCGGAGTGTCCGCTCCCCGCGTGAAGGAGCATCTCAACGATGGTCTCGCGGATGCGGTTCGCGAGGGATTCCAAATATTGCAGTTTCTTTTCGTGTAATGGCTCCATTGGTAAATCAAGATTCTTCTCTCGCCCCATACAAAACCTGCTTTTGTGCGGGGTCGTGGAGCGGTTCCATCCCGTTAGAAGCAGATCGTTTCATAACGACCGTATATGCACCACGAGACCTTTGAACGGCACTTGACGATGTTCATTGCTTGAAGCTCCAACATCCCGTTTCGTTGCTTCTAACGGGATTCCATTCCTTTTATTGTACCCGGTAGTAGAACTTCGACCAAGTTGATATTTATCCGCTTCGCGAATCAGTCGAAGTTTCCATGCCTGCGCAGGCAGGACTACCGGATTATACCCAAAATTAGAAAAACATGCTCGCAAAAACAAAAGCGGCTTCATCTGGGAAGCCGCCTACTCCTTGGTATTTGTCTGTACTGTAGCCGCCTTTCTCACGCCACGGCTACAGACCTTGAAACAATCTCTTCGAAAAGAGATGCCTCCGGCGTGTTTTTTTCCCTCATACTGAAAAACGGATAGACATCCGACTCCCATTTGAGCAAAACGCGCCTGAAACCCTGAAGGTGGTCGGCAAATATGGAACACTCGGCAATAGTCCAACGCCTTTCGTCATCATACCGAGTAAAGCGACCAAAAATGAAGGACGATTCCGGCCACCCTACAGGTTTAATTCTCACCATTGCCTCAATCCACACGCCGAGATTTTTTACTACCCCCACGAGTTCCAAGTTCAACCCCTGGTCTGGCAAACCCCACCCCGGTAAGCGGCCCGCAAAGACGATGTTCAAACGCGTCATCAGACTGCACGCCGCATAGTCCAAAGCATGAATCTCTCTCTTTTCCATAAGAAATACTCCTTCCTAAGGCCTCGCGCCTCAAGGTTTAGTTTTAAACCTGCTACTATCACGGTAGCGTGAATTGCTGCCAAAACGGTAGCATGCCTAGCCCCAATCCGTAAAGCCCCTTAGATAGTTCCAGCGGCTCGGGAGTCGTTCTGCGTGCAAACCGATGTCTACAATGTTTATGATGATGTTTATTAATGATATTCATGGTTTATGACTTTGTCACCAGAACCTCACCATGGTATAATTCACGTGACATACCAAACAAGTATAGGCTAAGGGAGTGCGGAACGATTACGCGGAGGGACACGAGAACATGAAACTGCGCAAAAATTCCAGGGCATACAAAATACTGAAACGCCTCGCCATCGGCGGCGGCTTCATCGTTCTCTCAACCATTGCCCCACAGAGCGGCACGCTCATTGTGAGGAGTTTATTAAGGGACTACTTCCGGCGAAAAAGGTTCGAGAGATACCGATGGCTCAATGACCTCAAAAACCTCCAAAAGAGGGAACTCGTTGATTACCGTGAGCTCGGTGACGGAAGGATTAAAATTACCATTACCAGGCGCGGGAAGATGGAGGTCCTCACCTACCGCTTTGACCACCTCAAACTCCAAAGACCGGCGCGGTGGGATAGGAGGTGGCGGTTGGTCATGTTCGATATTCCCAGCGGCTGCAAGAAAGCCCGCGACGCGTTCCGGCAAAAGTTGAGGAGTCTGGAATTCTATCCCCTCCAAAAGAGCGTTTTCATAACGCCCTTCCCGTGCGAAAAGGAAATAGATTTTCTCGCCTCCATTTTTGACGTCCAAAAATATACCCTCCTCCTCTACGTGAGTGGTTTTGAGGGCGAAGAAAAACTAAGGCACCACTTCAAAATCTAACCGAACGAAACCATCAGCACCACAGCCATGTCACCGCAATTCAGCCATGGCGTAATTCACGTGACAATGCCCGACCAAACAAAACCATCGAAATCATAATCATAGCAATGTCACCGCAATTCAGCCATGGCGTAATTCACGTGACAATGCCAAAAGGACCGCGGAAGGGAAGGAAAGGAAAGGAAAGGAAGAAAGAGGGGGACAGGCCCGCAGAGATCTAGGTGTTTATCAAGAGAAATCTGGGTGCTCATAAAAGCTCCCGGTACGCTGCGTGCGGGTTCCTCGCATTAAAAATGTACGACCCCACGGCTACCATGTCGGCCCCCGCCTCGCTCACCCGCCGCGCCACCGCCGGCGTGACGCCGCCGTCCACCTCAATGAAAAGGTCTGGGTTCCGGAGGCGGAGGTAAGAAACTTTCTCTATGATTCGCTCGTCAAACGTTTGCCCCGAAGGACCCACCGGCACCGCGAGACACTGCACCGCATACACCACGTTCAGATAGGGAACAATTTCAGCGACGGGCGTCCGGGGGGCGAGCGCCACCACCACCTCAGCGCCGTGCTCGGTACCCTGCTCGATCAACACGTTGATTTGCTTCCCCTCCGCACCATCCAACGTTTCCACGTGAACGATGAGCCGCCGCGCGCCGGCTTCAAACCACGCCTCCGCCACCGCGGCCGGGTTCTTCACCATGAGGTGCACCTCCACATCCGCCTCCGGATGCGCCGCAATGAGTTTCTTGAGTTCCGCGGGATTCCCCCACGTCGTAACCGGCGCAAATAAACCATCCGCAACGTCAATGTGGATCCACGGCGCTCCCCACTCCGCCGCGGCGGAAAACCGCTTCGCGGCGCACGCAAAATCGGGGCAATTGATGACGGGCGCTACCTCCATGCGATCGGCTTTCCCTGCCACTCGTCGCGCGGCACGCAGAGCTTCGTCTCCAAATCGGCTACCGCTTTCAAGCGCCGCGCATAGCGGGGTTCTCTTGAGAACGGCGTGGTGAGCCACGTGAGCACGATCTGCCGTGTCGCCGCGGCGTCCAAGTAGTTCGCCCCGAGGCAGAGGATGTTCGCATCGTCCTCGTTACGGCTGTCAAATGCCTGGTCGGGGGTTCCCGCGAGCGCCGCGCGCACATTCGCAAACTTGTTCGCCACCACATCCATCCCCACCCCCGAGCCGCAGATCAAAATGCCGCGGTTCCCCTCGTAGTCCACACTTATCTTCTCCGCCACCCGCGCCGCAATGGGGGGGTAGTCATCACTCTCGTCGTAGGCGGCGCTCCCCTCGTCCGCGACCGCATAGCCCTCCCCTTTGAGGAAGTTGATGAGGTACCGCTTGAGTTCAAACCCGCGATGATCAGCCCCAAGATAGATGACCATGGAATAACTAATGACGATGACTGAT
>PCRZ01000015.1:12104-13491 GCA_002772205.1 Candidatus Jorgensenbacteria bacterium CG23_combo_of_CG06-09_8_20_14_all_54_14
CGGCGGCGCGGATGACGTGCTTCACCAGCATCGCCGCATATCCGTACTCATTGTCATACCACGAAAGAATTTTCACGAGGTCGCCGCCCACCACTTTTGTGAACGAGAGGTCCACGATGGCACCATATGGCTCGCCGATGATGTCGGAGGAAACCACCTGGTCCTCCGTCACCGCAAGAATTCCCTTCCAGCGCGGGGATTTTGCCGCCCTCCGAAAAATATCGTTTATCTCTTCAACCGAGGTCTTCCGTTTCGCCACGAACGTAATGTCGGCGACGGAACCCGAGGCGACGGGCACCCGGAGCGCGATGCCGTCGAATTTCCCCTCAAGTTCCGGAATGGCGCGGGTAACCGCGATGGCGGCGCCGGTCGTTGAGGGCACGATGTTCACTCCCGCCGCGCGCCCGCGCCGCCAGTCCTTGCCGCGGGTGGGCCCGTCCACAAGGTTCTGCGTCGCGGTGTAGCCGTGCACGGTGTTCAAAATGGCTTTCACAATGCCGGGATCCTCGCTCATTATCTGGATGACGGGCGAGGCGGCATTAGTGGTGCAGGAACCGTTGGAGGTTATCGGACAAACGTCCATTTCGCTCTCGTTTACCCCCATGAGAATTGTCCGTCCTCCGCCAGCTGGCGGAGAGCCGTCGGCGCCTGCCCCGCACCGAACTGGTTCTGGTGCAAGGTCCTTCGCGGGAGCGGTGATGACCACCCGCTTCGCGCCCGCGGCGAGGTGCGCCTTTGCCTTTTCGTACGATTCAAAAATTCCGGTCGCCTCAACGACGATATCAATCCCGAGTTTTTTCCACGGGAGCTTCGCAGGGTCTTTTTCCTGAAGCAACACGATGGCCTTACCCTCCACGACAAGCGCGCCAGGTTTCGTTTTCACCTCCTTCCCGTAGCGGCCATAGACCGTGTCATATTTCAGGAGGTAGGCGAGATTCTCCGCATCCCCCAAATCATTCACCGCCGCGATGTCCAGCCCCTTCTCACCGAAAGCCCGGCGAAAAAACAAACGTCCTATTCTCCCGAAACCATTGATAGCGATTTTAGTCACGGTATTGTTCATAAACCGAAGTCCAACTTGCCCCGTACCAAAACTTGTTTTTGGTGCGGGGTACGTCCGAAACCGTTGATCGCAATACGAGCCATGTCGCTGTTATAAAAATTGAGTCCTCACTGCCCTGCACCAAACTTTGTTCTGGTGCAGGGTTCTCCCAAAGCCATTGATCCCAACACGTGCCATATCTTAATTATACCCTTTCTTGACAAGGGGGCGCACATAGACCGAATCGCCCGCCTCGGCGCGGAGGATACGCACCCGCCCCGCGGCGAGCTCAAGCACTTTATCCACCGGTGCCGGCGGCACGTAGAGCTTGAGCTTATCATCGGG
>PCRZ01000015.1:13512-13825 GCA_002772205.1 Candidatus Jorgensenbacteria bacterium CG23_combo_of_CG06-09_8_20_14_all_54_14
CCACTCCTCAAACCCCGCCACGCGGTTCCCGCTGATCCACACAATATCAATGGGGAACGTCATCCCCTTCATCCAGAAGGGGTAGATGCCCGGCTCGTCAAAGCGGAAGAGCATTCCCTCGTTTATCCCGAGCGGCGCGTGTCCAGCGAGTCCGCGCGCCCGCGCCGCCTCGTCGGCCACCGTCTCGGCGATGATGATCTGGTTCCTCACGCGCACCTCCACCTTCCCCTCAAGCGAGGTAATGCGGTTGAGGTAGAGAACGCTCCCCACCCCCACACCTATTATCACACCCATCACGAGAACGGAAAGTTTG
>PCRZ01000029.1:0-516 GCA_002772205.1 Candidatus Jorgensenbacteria bacterium CG23_combo_of_CG06-09_8_20_14_all_54_14
AGTTATGCCCCAGAACGCAAGGAGATTGTATACTGTGAGCAGTGTTATCAACGCGAGGTGGTTTAAATAAGACGCTATGACATGTCATAGCACCACATCATGGTCTGGCGGTCGAGAAGATTCAGTTTAGAAAAATCAGAATATGAACCAAGAAGATAGGCAATGCCAAAACTGTGAATCTTGCTACAATGCGGAGGTGGTCTAAAAACAGGGTGTTATGCTATAGCATAGTGATATGACATGTCATAGTGCCTCGCTATGATGACCAGTGAAACGAAAGCACTTCGATGAATCCTTTGACCACGAGCTCAGGACCGAGGGGCTCAGTATCTTTGACCTGTCAGAACTGTAAGAACCCGGAGGAGGGACGATTAAACAATTCCCGCCTTCGCCCAGCTACGGACGGGCAGGCGCGCGAATTGTTGAATAGGACAAGGTTATTAACCAAGAAACACGCGCCTACCGGAACTGTCCCGCCTAAGGGTGCTACAGTTAACTGTAGCACCCAGCCACCAG
>PCRZ01000029.1:598-11671 GCA_002772205.1 Candidatus Jorgensenbacteria bacterium CG23_combo_of_CG06-09_8_20_14_all_54_14
CATCTACCGCATTCGGAAACGCAATCTCAAGAAGCCGGTCATTGTGCTCATTGGTGACCTCGCCGATCTGGCGCGCTTCGGCATCAAACCGACCCCGCGCGTGAAGACCTTTTTTGGGAAAATCTGGCCTGGGCCGTATAGCGTCGTCTTGCCGTGCCCTTCCGTAGCTTTACGCGGAGGTGGGCCGTGTCCGGGCAAAAAATTTGCCTATCTCCACCGCGGGACCGAGACACTCGCGTTCCGGCTCCCGAAGCCCCAGTGGCTCCGGGCGCTTCTCCGCGCGACGGGGCCGCTCGTGGCGCTGAGCGCGAATCCGGAGGGAAAACCACCGGCCAAGACGGTCGCGGGAGCGAAGAAGTACTTCGGCACAAAGGTTGATTTCTATGTGAGCGGCGAAACCCGCGCCGCCGCCTCCACGCTCCTTGAGGTGAAAAGGTAAATTCTCAGCACCACAAAGAGAGCTCATCGCCAACACACTTTGGGCTCCGATTCTCTTTGTGGTGCAGAAGTAGGGTGGTGGTAGATGGAATGTGCTGTAACGGTACAAAAAGGTCCAACAACTGTTTTGATGTGGTATTAGCAATGAATGGGCATTATAATTTAACCAATGGCCGAGGAGAACGAGCATAACGTGGTGTATTTCGGACGTGTGGACTTCCGGAGTTCCGAGCGGCTTTTCGGCGTCCGGCGGGAGGACCGTCGGCAGCACATGTATGTCATCGGGAAGACCGGTACTGGGAAGAGCGCCATGCTTCACAACCTCATCGTGCAGGACATCGCGAACGGCGAGGGGCTCTGCGTGGTGGACCCCCACGGCGATCTCGTGGAGAGCATCCTGCCGAAGATCCCAAAAGAGCGCATGGACGATGTCATCTATTTCAACCCCGCGGACGCCGACTTCAACATCGGTTTCAACGTGCTGGAGCTTCCGGACCCCAAATACAAACACCTTGTGGCCTCCGGGCTCATGGGAATTTTCACCAAAATTTGGTCTAACGTCTGGTCCGCGCGGATGGAGTACATCTTAAGCAACGCCATCCTCGCACTCTTGGATACGCCCGGCACGACGCTCCTCGGGGTGAGCCGCATCCTCGTGGACAAGGAATTCCGCCAGAGGATCCTCGCCAACGTGAAGGACCCGGTGGTGCGTTCGTTCTGGTTGAACGAATACGAGGAGTGGCGGGACCAGTTCAGGAACGAGGCCATCGCGCCCATCCAGAACAAGGTGGGGCAGTTCCTCTCCACGGCGCTCGTGCGGAACATCGTGGGGCAAGCGAAGAGTACCATTGATATTTTCAACATCATGAACGATGGGAAGATCTTCCTCGTGAATGTCTCCAAGGGGCGCATCGGCGAGGACAACTCGGCGCTCCTCGGCGCCATGCTCATCACCAAGATCCAGCTTGCGTCCATGGAACGGGTGCGGGTGCCGGAGGAGGAGCGGGTGGATTTCTACCTCTACGTGGATGAGTTCCAGAACTTTGCGACCGATTCGTTCGCGGGCATCCTCTCCGAGGCTCGGAAGTACCGCCTGAACCTTATCCTCGCCCACCAGTATGTGGGCCAGCTCGTCACGATGGGGGCGGCCGCGACCTCGACTAAGGTGCGGGATGCGGTCTTCGGGAACGTCGGCACTATGGTGGTGTTCCGCGTGGGTGCCGCCGATGCCGAATATTTGGAGAGCGAATTCAGCCCCGAGTTTACCCCGGAAGATATTGTAAACCTGCCTAACTACTCGGTGTATCTCAAACTCATGGTGGACGGGGTCACGAGCCGCCCCTTCTCCGCGCATACCCTCCCGCCGTTCAAGGTGCAGGCCTCGGGAACCGTCAGCGAAGAAATTATCAACAATTCGCGCAAGCGGTATGCGCGCCCCCGCTACGCGGTGGAGGAGGAAATCGCCGTCTGGAGCGGCATGGCGCCCGGCGCCAGCCATGGCGAGTTTGTGCCGCGCGCGGGCAGGCCTGCGCAGGCAGGGGTGGGGGGAAAGTATCCGACCGTTTGCTCCTCGTGCAAAAAGGAGACCACGGTTCCGTTCGAACCACAGCCGGGGCGTCCCGTCTACTGCCAGGATTGCCTCGCGAAGATTAAGGCGGGGGAATTGGAGCCGGTGCGGGCGATGCCAACCTTTGAGAGACGGGGACCGGTGCAGACGGCGGATATGTCGGCGCTCGCGGGGTTAGGAATTGAGTTTAGTGGGAAGGCGCCGTCGCGCTCCCAGCGCGAAGAAGGTGGTCCGCCGCCGCGGCGGGAGGGACGCGAAGAAAAGTTCCGCCCGCGCCCACAGGGTGAACAGCAGGTCCCGCCCGCGAACAGACAGGGACTACGCCCCTCGTTTGAACCGCGCCCTTCCATTCTGCGTGGTGCGAGAACGGAGAGCGCCGTGACATCCGAGGAAAAAGAGGAGCACGAGCTCCGTTTGAGTGAGCTCACCCCCGCGAACGGCAAGGAGGCGCGTGGTCCCCAGGGGAGCCGCGAGCCGGACATCGTGGGGTTGCGCGAAGCGCTCCGGAGCGCGCTAGGGAAATTAAAAGAATAATCCCGTTAGAAATCCCCGCTAGAGGTAGCGGCGGCATCCGCTTAAGAGCGGACTATTTCTAACGGGATAAAAAAATCCGCAGTTCCTCTACTGCAGGGTGCTATTTCTAATGGGATAAAAAAATTGCAATCATCTGCTGCGGATTATATCTCTTATTCTTATATGGGGTGCTATAATTAATTATAGCACCTTCTTATTTTTCTGCACTCAATGAAAGAAACGGGCGATTTTTCTAAAAAACTCCACAAACTCACGCCCATGGTTTTCTTTCGGTATACGAAGAGGAGGTGCTATAATTAATTATAGCACCCTGCTTTTTTATACCTTTTCCACTTACTCCACCACGCACCAAAAGCAAGTGTTGGTGCGGGGCAGGCGTATTCTCTCTAAGCTTTTTCTACGCGTTCAACATATTCGCCGGTTGTAGTGTTCACTCGCACCACATCCCCTTCGTTGATAAAAAGCGGGACATTCGCTTTCGCGCCGGTTTCAAGCGTCACCGATTTGGTGCCGCCCTGCGCCGTATCGCCGCGGATGGCCGGCGGCGCCTCCGTCACTTTTAAATCCATTTTGACCGGCAGTTCTATATTGATGATTTTTTCACTGTCGCCCGCCGCGAACTTGAATACCTTCACCTCGGTGTTGTTTTTGAGATACTGCCTCACGTCGCCCACCGCTTCGTCAGCGAGGAAAAAGCGCGCCGCCGGTTTGCCCTTTTCGTGGAACCAATACTGGTCCTTGCTGTGGTAGATGAACACGACCGGCACCGCGTTGATATCGGCTTCGTAGAAGCTCTCGTTCTGGTGCGCGGCATAATCTTGTACTTTTCCCGTGATGAGGTTTTTGATCTTGAGTTGCGTGACCGGCTTCCGCTGCTGCATGCGGATAAAGGCGTACTCCAGAACCTCGTACGGGTCCGGGTCGTCGTTTTTAGTGAAGATCGTGCCGACCTTCAGTTCGTTGTAGTTCAACATCGCGGCGCTATTCTAAACAATCGGTTCCAAAAATGCAAGATTTTTGATACGCTGTGGGCATGAAGCTCGAGTTAAGGAACGTAAAGCATGTTCACTGTATCGGCATCGGCGGCATCGGGGTGTCCGCCATCGCGCGGATGCTCCACCTGCAGGGGAAACGGGTCACAGGTTCCGATATGTCCCGTTCTCCGATGACGGCGATGCTCCGGAAACTCGGCATCCGCGTCTTTTTTGGCCATCGCGCGGCGAACGTGCCGAAAGACACCGATCTGGTGGTATATACGAGGGCGGTGAGCCGCGACAATCCGGAGCTCTGCGCCGCCAGGCGCCGCGGTATCCCGTGCCTTTCCTACGCGGAGATGCTTGGTGTTCTCTCGCGCGAGAAATACACCATTGCGGTCTCCGGCGCGCACGGGAAAACGACTACGACGGCAATGATGGGCCACATTCTGCGGAAAGCGAAGCTTCTGCCGACCATCATTGTGGGCGGCATCATGGCCGATACCGGCACGAACTTCGTCGCGGGGCGGGGGAAGTATCTCGTGGTGGAGGCGTGCGAGTATAAGAAGTCATTCCTTAGCATCCGCCCACGCATCATCGTTATTACCAATATTGATAATGACCACCTGGACTACTACAAGAACTTCAAGAATATCAGGTGTGCCTTCGCGGAATTTGCAGCGAAGCTTCCCCGTGGCGGATTCCTCGTCTGCGGCCCGCGCGACCAGAATCTGCGCGAGGCAGTTCGGGGCACCAGAGCTACGGTGGTGGATTTTACCAAGTCGCCGCGGATTCCCGGATTGAAAGTGTTGGGTGCACACAATACCAAGAACGCGCAGGCGGCGCTTGCCGCGGCGCGCGTGCTCGGGGTGCCCACAAAGACCGCTGAAAGGGCACTCCGCACGTTCCGCGGTGTGCGGCGGCGGTTCGAGTGCAAGGGTGCGTGGCGGGGCATTCGTTTCTACGACGACTACGCGCACCACCCGACCGAGATCAAGGCGACCCTCCGCGCCGCGCGGGAACATTTTGGAAAAAAGAAACGCATTTGGTGCGTGTTTCAGCCGCACCTCTACAGCCGCACGCGGCTCCTCATGAAGGATTTTGCCCGGAGCTTCAACGACGCGAACGGCGTGCTCCTCGCCGATATCTACGCGGCGCGGGAGAAGGACGACGGGAGAACGAATTCCCGCACTCTTGCCGAGAAAATCAACGCATATACCCCCGCACTTTATTTAGGAAATTTCCCGCACATCGCTTCGTTTTTAAAAGTGCATGTGGCGAAGGGGGACGTGGTGGTGACTATGGGGGCGGGGGAGGCGTACACGGTGTTTGATCTCATTCATAAAAATAAGTAACCTCATCGTGTGATCTTGTGGTTCCAAATCGATGATAAAGTTATTTTTATAAAGGACATAGTGTTGTGGGAATTATCCGAGGATTGCAATGCATTCGTCTCGCATCAGCTGTTGTAGAGTAATATGGATGGTGTCCGGGCATTGGCGGATGAGCTCGCGCGAACTTATGGGACTTGGCCGATAGCGGAAGGCGGACGTGCTGTGCGTTTTCCCGTGCTCTGCAAGATCGTCCTGGCTGATGCCGTACACCACACGCGCGATGCCCGCCCAGTGCGCGGCGCCAAGGCACATGAGACAAGGTTCGCAGGTCGTGTAGAGGGTGCAGCCGGTGAGGTACCGCTCCATGCGTTGCCCCACCGCGTACTGGATGACCTCGAGCTCAACATGCTTTGTCGAGTCGTTCTTTGTCCGTACACGGTTTCCGCCCATAGCCAAAAGTTCGGCACCGTACGCCACCGCAGCGCCGAAGGCGTAGTCGCCGCGTGCCTTTGATTTTTTTGCCTCGTTGATTGCCACCTCCATGAATTTTCGGTCGAGTTCCTGCATCATACCGTTCATTCTATTATAGTACCTATCCGGCCATTCCTGAAAATTAGTGACTGTTTACGGATTCGTGTCGCCCACGAGAAGTTGTGGCGATTCTAAAAATAAAAGGCGCGCCCTCGGGTGCGCAAATACTTCACTCCCATTTTCAACCCCTTTTATGAATAGCTCTATTTGTACTACGCTTTCTCTATGGTGAAGTTAAGGAAACGTGTGTTTGTTGGCATGAGCGGCGGAGTAGACAGCTCCGTCGCGGCGTTGTTGCTTAAAGAACAGGAATACGACGTGACCGGAGTGTACCTGAAATGCTGGAGCCAGGAGCGCCTCGACGAGCTGGGCGTGCTTGGGGAGTGCCACTCGGAGCGGGACGCAGAGGATGCGCGGCGCGTGGCGGAACATATTGGAATCCCGTTCTATGTGTTTGACTTTGAGGAGGAGTACAAAAAGCGCGTGGTGGAGTATATGGTGGATGGCTACCGCGCGGGTATTACGCCCAATCCCGACGTGGTGTGCAATCGCGAGATAAAGTTTGGGTTGTTTTTGGAGAAAGCGCTTACGCTGGGGGCGGATTATGTGGCGACGGGGCATTATGTGAGGCTACGAAATACGAAAAACATACGAAAGTACGAAAAAGAGATAAAACCAATTTCGTATATTCGTAAAAAATTCGTATTTCGTAGCTTATGGCAAGCTAAAGATACAAGCAAAGATCAATCCTATTTTTTATGGACGCTTACACAGGAACAGCTGAAGCATTGCCTTTTTCCCATCGGCGATTATTTGAAATCCGAGGTGCGCGAAATTGCACGGAAGGCGGGGCTTCCCACTGCGGAAAAAAAGGATTCGCAGGGCATCTGTTTTTTGGGCAATGTGGCGCTCGCGGATTTTCTGAAGCAGTACCTTCCAGAGCGCGAGGGCGAGGTCATTACTGTGGAAGGAAAGAAAATAGGGGAACACGAGGGCGCGCACTTCTACACGATAGGGCAGCGCCATTTGGGAATATCAAATCTCAAATATCCCACCTCCGCTAAAGCTTCGGCGGGCAGGCAAAAATCAAAAAGCGACGGAAACCAGAAACCGCATTATGTGGTGGAGAAAGATATTGCGACAAATACCGTGGTAGTTGCGGAGGGGAGCGACAATCCGGCGCTTTTCCGGAAGGAGGTCATATTAGCCAACGTCAATTTTATCAACCCCAATGACTACTTTCTTATTCGCGCGAATAAGAAAGCAGTGACTATGAAAGTTTTGGCACGGGTCAGATATCGTCAGCCACTTTTTGAGGCGACGCTAATTTACGCCGATGGGGGGTGGATAAATGCTGATGGGAATCCGCATAAATCAGTTTCAAAATCCTCATCAATCCGTATGGTTTTCAAAGACCCTCAAAAATTTGTAGCCCCCGGTCAGTCGGCGGTATTCTACTTGCCCGCCGGAGCTTCAGCGAAGGAGGGCTTGCCCTCCGACTTGTCTACTAAAGCTCAAAGAGTGACGGCGGGAGCTTTGGTAAAGGAGGGTCGTGAAGGGTTTGAGATACTGGGTGGCGGTGTGATCGTGTAGCGGTTTTGTGATGTCCTCAATTTTTATGCATATGCATAAAAATTGAGGACAGGCGCTTTTAGAAAGATTGTGATATAACTAATAAATTATGGGTTCCGAAACCCGCCAGTGCCAGAACTGCCGGTATTACCAACGGCTGAAGCAATGCAATTCCTTCAAGCTGTGGAAGCGTAACTGCCAGTGCGCGGGGAAAGGGAGCGAGAACCCGGTCTACCAGAACACCGTGGCCCACCAGCACGGTACGGGCCGTTGCCCTAACAAGTTCGAGACTAGCTACGCCCCCGAGCGCAAGGAAATCGTCTATTGCGAATCCTGCTATAATGCCGAAGTGGTCTAGATGCGGTGCTATGACGCGTCATAGCGCTATATCGTGGCGAAATGAATTTGAAACGAGTTATGCCCCCGACCGCAAGGAGATCGTATATTGTGAACAGTGCTATCAATCAGAGGTTGTCTGATTGACCCTGAGCTATGTCGGAGGGCAACGCAGAGGTGGTGTAATGCATTCCTGGAACATCTTTTTTTCTAATTTGAAACCAAAATGTTCTATATCCATCTAGGTGTAAATAGGGCGCTATGCTATAGCCATAGCGCTATGACATGTCATAGCGCCCCACTACGATGACCAGCGGGATGAGAATCTGCCTGGACCGTAAGAACCCGGAGGCGGGACGATTAAACAATTCGCGCGCCTGCCCGCCAGTAGCCAGACGAAGGCGGGAATTGTTTAATGGCGTGACAAATGAAGATGTTGCATTTCCGCTATCGCTGAAACGCAACGTCTTTTCAATAATAGGGAAGGAAAGGCGCTTGCTTGACTAATTACAAATTACTCCCGATAATACCGTGGATTCTCGATGGTAAGGCCATTGGGACAATTACTAATTACTAGTAACCATGTTATCCATCAAACTCAAGCGTGTAGGGAAAAAGCACCAGGCCTCGTTCCGCATCGTGGTGGCCGAAAAACGTTCCAAGCTCCAGGGCCGCTCCGTGGAGGATTTGGGATGGATGAACCCACGCACCAAGGAGGAAAAGGTGAACAAGGACCGCGTCAAGTATTGGCTCGGCGTGGGTGCGCAGCCGACTCCCACCGTCTGGAACATCTTGGTCCGCGCGGGCGCCGTGGAGGGGAAGAAAATTCCCGTGCACAAGAAAGCGAAAACCAAGAAGGGTGAAGCGCCGCCGGCGGCCGTGTCCCCCGCACCCACAGTCGCGTAGTACTCGGTTGTCATTCTTTGCGAAAACAGGTATCATGTAGGGGACGTAAAGAAAGGTCGCCAGCTCTGAGATAGGACGTATGACATGACGAAGAACGATCAGGAATTTCTTGAATACCTTGTGAAGTCCATTGTAGATCACCCCGATGACGTGCGGGTGGAGCGGAAAGTGGACGAGATGGGAGTGCTCCTCACGCTCAAGGTGCATCAGCAGGACATGGGTCAGGTGGTGGGGCGCCAGGGTTCTACCGCAAAGTCGATTCGGACACTCCTCCGCATTGTGGGAGTGAAGAATAACGCGCGGGTGAACCTGAAGATTGAGGAACCGGAGGGGAGCACGCACGTGCCGAGAACCGAGTAAACTTTTCTCATTTTTGTGAGGCCGCACCCCAGTTCCACTGGGGTGCTGTGTTTGGGGGTATAATATTTAGAAACCGTATGATTACCTTTCATATCATCACGCTTTTCCCAGAGGCGATAGAGGCCTACCTGCGCGCCTCCATTTTGGGCCGTGCGGAAAAACGTGGGGTTCTAAAGTTCAATTTAGTGAACCTGCGGCCGTTCGGCCTGGGAAGGCACCGCGTCGTGGATAATTCTCCCTACGGCGGCGGCGCGGGGATGGTAATAAAAATTGAACCCATGTATCGCGCTATCCAATCTATCAAACGAAAACTAAAAGCTTCCGCCAAAGGCGGATCCGCCTCAGGCGGAAACAGCTCCCGCCTTCGCCCAGCTACGGACGGGCAGTCAAAGCTACTAAAAGCTCGGACTATCCTCTTTTCCACGCGCGGGAAGGTTTTTGATCAAAAAGCCGCCCGGCGCCTCGCGCGTTATGACCACCTCATTCTCATCGCGGGACGCTATGAGGGGGTGGACGAACGGGTGGCAAGGTATGTCGCGGACGAGGAAATTTCCATCGGCGAATTTGTGCTCTCCGGCGGCGAACTTCCCGCGCTCGTGGTTACGGAAGCAGTCGCGCGCCATATTCCTGGGGTGCTTGGGAAACAGGAATCGCTTGAAGAGTGGAAGGGTTCGTATCCCGTCTACACGAAACCGGAAGCGTTCGTGCCCGATTCGCGGAGGAAGGGGACGGCGTGGCGCGTGCCGAAGGTTTTGCTCTCCGGCAACCATAAAAACATTGCCGCGTGGCGGCAGAAGATGGGAAAATAGCCGCGGCGCTTGCGTGTAATAAACCCACGGGGTATACTGACCCCACCCTCGGATTTCCCCGGGAAGGGGGATTTCGAGTGTCAATGCTATGGAAACAGGTTCCACGGTAAACAACGAGACGGTACTCGAGATGGCCAACCTCGGGGTGCTCTTCGGGCACAAGAAATCCAAGACGCACCCGCGCATGCGGCCTTTCATCGCGGGGACGAAAAATGAGATAGAGCTCATTGACCCGGAGGCGACCCTTGTCACTTTGGAGGCGGCCGCGAAGGCCGTGGAGGAAGTGGTGGAGCGCGGCGAATCCGTGCTCCTCGTGGGCACCTTGGCGCCGGCGCGGGAGGCAGTGGCGCTTTTCGCCCGCACATTCCAGTTTCCCTACGTGACCAATCGCTGGCTTGGCGGGACGCTCACTAATTTTAAGGTGATAAGCGATCGCATGAGGTATTACCAAGAACTCAAAGAAAAGCGCGCGGCGGGGGAATTCGCCAAGTACACCAAAAAGGAACAGTCGAAGCTCTCAAAGACCATCGGAAAACTTGCCAAGAACTTTGAGGGGCTCGCGGGGTTCACCAAGCTCCCCGCCATACTCCTCGTAGTGGACCCCAAGGCGCACGCGACCGCGGTTGCCGAGGCGCACCACACCGGTATTCCCGTGGTGGCGATACTTGACACCGACGACGATCCGCAGGGTATCACGTATCCCATCTATGCGAGCGATCGGGCGAAGTCGAGTATTGAGTGGGTGATGAAGGTACTCACCGAGCGCGCCGCGGCAAAGCAAGCTCGCCTCGCTGAAGCTCCGGCGGAGCGGGCGGTGCGGCCGCCGGTGGGTGAAACTGCCGTATGAAGGAGGATGTGCAAAAACTGCGCGTGGAGACCGGCGCCGGCGTGATGGAGTGCAAGCGGGCGCTTGAAGACGCAAAGGGAGGTTTTGAAAAAGCGGCGGAGCTTATCCGCGCGCGCGGCTTGGAGAAAGCCGCCGCCAAAAAGAGCCGGGCCACCGGCGCGGGGCTCTTGGAGGCGTACATTCACCAGAACCGCGTAGGGGTGCTCCTCGACGTGCACGCGGAGACGGACTTCGTGGTGCGCTCGGAGCCGTTCCGGAATCTTGCCCATGAACTTGCCATGCAGATTGCTGCCATGGACCCCAAAGACCCCGCCGCGCTTTTAACCCAACCCTACATCAAGGATTCCGCGATGACCGTGGAGGCGCTGGTGAAAGGGGTGGTGGCGAGGGTGGGAGAGAACATCACCGTGGAGCGCTTCGTGCGCTACGAGCTCTAGACCTTATGGCCGCGTTTCTCCTTGAGATGCTGATGGTGGTAAGTATAGGGGTAGTGCTCTACCTCCTCGCGCGGGCGCTCCCGCGTGTGAGCGATGTTGATACCTCGCCCACGCCTGACACCCCCGCGCCCAACTGGCTCATGGATCGGCTTGAAAAAATGGATGAGGAGATCCTCTCCGTCGCGGAGAAATTTCTCCGTCGGCTGCGGGTGGCGCTCCTAAAACTTGACAACACGATGACGGGAAAGCTCAAGCGGTTCAAGAAAGAGGTTTCTACGGAGACAAGTTTCTCGCTGGAGGGGGAAGAGGGAGAGCGCAAGAACGGTAACGGAAAAACAAAGGGCGGAGTATAATAAAATAAGTTGCGCAGGTGGCAGAGCGGTCAATTGCACGAGTCTGTAAAACTCGCGCCCTATGGGCTACGGAGG
>PCRZ01000046.1 GCA_002772205.1 Candidatus Jorgensenbacteria bacterium CG23_combo_of_CG06-09_8_20_14_all_54_14
TCGCAGGCGAGGCCCGTGCCCCGCGCCACGCAGTTCAGGGGGTCCTCCACCACCTGCACCGCAACCCCGTTGTTATCGAGATGGAGTTAGCTGAAAGATAGTAGTGATGGTGGAGGGGTTCTTGCTATGACGCGTCATAGCAACTCAAAGTGAGAAGCTCGCAGAATTTACCTCCCTCTGTTTTTCCAATGGCGCTATGACATGTCATAGCACCAGCTGAAGAACCAGCTTAATAGGCGCAACCGTGCCCTCTTTATCTCGCCGTAGTTTCCTTGGCCGTCCGTAACTTTAGTGAAGGAGGCAACGAAGGCGGGTCCGCTGCTGAAATTCTCGCGCCCTACAACGCCACGAAGTGAGAAGAAGGAACGTTTCGCCATTCACTTCTAACGGGGTATAACCCGGTAGTGAAACTGCGACTGGTTTGTAGAACACAAACGGGAGGCACTTGGTCGCAGTTCTACTACCGGGTATAATAGCCCCATATGCCCGTAAAAGTCCGTTTCGCGCCTTCTCCGACTGGATTTCTCCACATCGGCGGCGTCCGCACAGCCCTCTTCAACTGGCTTTTTGCGCGCCACGTGGGCGGTTCCTTCATGCTGCGCATTGAGGACACGGACACCGAACGTTCGGAAAAGCGGTTTGAGGACGACATCATCCAGAGCTTGGAGTGGCTTGGGTTGACATCCGATGAACCAGTCGTGCGCCAGAGCGAGCGGCGAGCGGTCTACACCCGCTACCTAGGGAAACTCATTGACGAGCGGAAGGCCTACCGCTGTTTCTGCACCCCGGAGACGCTTGAAGCGGACCAGCAGGCGCAGATGAGTCAGGGACTCGCGCCGAAGTACCGCGGCGGTTGCAATGATCTGCCGCCCGCGGAAGCGGAAGCGCGCGCCTCCCGCGAGCCGCACGTCATCCGCTTCCGGATGCCGGAGAAAACCGTCACCTTCACCGACCTCGTACACAGAAAAGTTTCCTTTGACCTGCGCCTTGTGGGGGATATCATCATCGCAAAGGGGCTTGGGGAACCGCTCTACAACTTCGCTGTGGTGGTGGATGACGAGGAGAGCGGCATCACACACGTGATACGAGGCGAGGAGCATCTCCCGAATACCCCGAAGCAGATGGCGTTTCAAGAAGCACTTGGTTTTCGGACCCCCGCCTATGCGCACCTTCCGCTCATCCTCGGCCCCAACCGAAAAAAACTCTCCAAGCGCGATCTCTCCAAGTCGGTAGCCGACTACCGTGCTGACGGCTACCTGCCGGAAGCGCTCCTGAATTTCCTCGTGCTCCTCGGCTGGCATCCCGTCCGCGACCGCGAGGTGCTCACGGTTCCCGAAATGGTTGAGGAGTTCACCCTTCCGCGGGTACAGAAGGGTGGGGCGGTGTGGAACCCCGAGAAACTGGAATGGCTGAACGCGCAGCACATCAAACTTCTTTCGGTCGAGGAGCTTGCGGCGCGCCTGGAACCGTTCGTGCCGCCGCACTGGCGTGGTAATCGGGAATTCTTCGCCCGCGTGGTCGCGCTGGAGCAGGAGCGCCTCACCACCCTCAAAGCATTTGCCGCATCGGCGAGCTTTTTCTTTGAACTCCCCAACTATCCAGCCGAACTCCTCCGGTGGAAGGGGACCGATGCGGAAACCACGCGCGGGAACCTTGAGACGGTCATGGCGCTTTTCAAAAAGACCGAAGAACGATCGTTCACGCGCGATTTGCTTGAAAAACCGCTCTTCCGCCTCGCCGATGAGCGGGGGAGAGGGGAGTTCCTATGGCCGCTCCGGGTGGCGCTCTCCGGGCGCGAGGCCTCGCCGGGACCCGTGGAGATCGCGGTGGCGCTCGGCCGTATTGAAACGGTGAATCGCCTCCAGATCGCCGTGGAGAAGCTCGGGGGAGCGGCCACGGTCGCATCCTGATACACACCTATGCTACCCGCGCGCTTCCGGTGTTTTGTGGTGCAGGTGCTCACCATTATTGTGGGTGCCGGGTTCCTCATGGCGTCTCCCGCGTGGGGGCAGGCCGCGCCGGAACTCCCCGGTTCCCTTCGCTCGCAGATAGAGGAAAAAGCCCAAGCACTGAAAGAGCTCGCGGCGCGCCGCGAGGCCGTAGAAAAGAGTCTGGAAGAGGTTCGCGGCTCAAGCGACAGTTTGAAGGGCGAGCTCCGGGAAATTGATGCCGCCGTGAACCAACTGAACCTTTCCATACGGTCCAACGAGATCACGCTGGAAAAACTCGACCTGGAATACGACGAGCTCGGCGATGAGATCATTGACGCGCAACAAAACATCCGGAACGCCAAGGAGACCATTGGAAAACTTTTCACCGAATTGCAGCAGCGGGACCGCGAGAACCTCTTCACACTCTTCTTCCGCAGCTCCAAATTGAGTGAGAGCGTCGCGGAGGTGCAAACGCTCTCCACCATCCAAGGTCAGCTCACGGAGAATATCGGAAAACTCCGCAACCTGCAGAATACGCTCGCCGAGAAGCGCGCCGCCACCAAAGAGAACAAGCGCCGCCGCGAGATCGAGCGGGTGAACCTCGCCAGTCGCCAGAACATCGCGCAGGACCAAAAACAGGAAAAGCAGGTGCTCCTCTCGGCAACCAAGAGCCAGGAACAGATCTACCAGCAGCAGCTTGAGGACCTGAAGGCGCTCCAGGCGCAGGTGTCCGAAGAAATTGAGGGCATTGAATCCCAGTTGCGGAGCACCATTGATAGGAATCTCCTCCCCATCCCGCGCGTGGGGATGCTCCTCTGGCCCGTGGACGGCGGACGGCTCACGCAAGGATACGGGCGTACGGCGTTCGCGGTCCGTAACTACGGGAGCCAATATCACAACGGCATTGATATCGGCGCCCCCATCGGCACGGAAGTTTTCTCCGCGGCGAACGGCACGGTTATCAATGTCGGGAACCAGGACGCGTACCGCCGCTGTTACCGGGCGGGCTACGGAAAATTCATCGTCGTGAAGCACGACAACGGCCTGACCACGCTCTACGGCCACCTCTCAAAGTACCTCGTGAAGATAGGGGATAAGGTTGGGAAGGGGCAGGTCATCGGCTATGTCGGAAGAACGGGATGGGCGACCGGCCCCCATCTCCACTTCACGGTGTTCGCGACGCAGACCATCACCCCAGCGCGCGGTAGTTTGCCGGAGGGCGCTATATTTTCGCGCTCGTGCGGCCCTATGCCTGTGGGCGGTGACCTGGACCCCACCCAATACGTAGAGATGCTATAGAACTAACAACTGATAACTTATAACTAATAACTGGGAACTTATACGATGGGAAAAGAAGAAGTAACAAAAGAAGTATGGAACGAGCGGGCGGCTGCGCGCGGCGGCTCCCTTCTCCAGTCGTGGGAATGGGGAGCGCTCCAGGAAGCGCTCGGCCGGAGGGTGATGCGCTTTACCACTTCTGACTTCCTCGCCTCCGCCGTTGGTTATCCGCTCCCCTTTGGGAAGCGGTACTGGTATGTGCCCCACGGACCGATGTTCCTCCGGCAGCCTGCTCCGGAGACGTTCCGCGCCATCGCCCCGGCGCTCGCGCCGCATTGCGGGGATAGTTCCATTTTTCTGAAGATAGAACCGGCGCTCACCGACACGCCTGAGCACCGCGCGCTCCTCCGCGCGGCGGGGTGGAAGAGGGCCGCTGACACACAGCCCTCAGAAACACTCCTCATAGATCTCACCAAGCCGGAACCAGAACTCTTGAAGGAAATGGAGCACGACACCCGCTATGCCATCCGTGCGGCGGTGCGGCGCGGGGTTGCGGTAACCGTTGCCCGGACGGCGGAGGAGAAGGCGCGCGCGTTTCCGCTGTTCTGGGACCTTTTTGAAGGAACCAACATCCGCCACGAGCTCCACGCGTATGAAAAGCATTACTATGAAGAAGTAGCGAAGCTCCAAGGCAACCTGCCTGCGCAGGCAGGTTGCTACACGGAGATTTTCCTCGCCGCACTGGAAGGAGAGACTATTGCGGCGGCCATCGTTGCCTACTTTGGGAAGCGTGCGTACTACCTCTATGCCGCTTCCAAAACCGGCATGGGAAAATTCAACGCTCCCTCGCTCATCCTTTGGGAAGCCATCCGGGGCGCGAAGCAAAAATGGTGTATCGTGTTTGACCTCTGGGGTATAAGCGAAACCAGGCGCGAGTGGAAAGGCGTGACGGCGTTCAAAAGGAGTTTCGGTGGCAGGGAAGTGAAAATGGTGGGCACGTGGGAGTACCCGCTCCAACCGCTCTGGTACTGGGGGTACCGTGTCGCTAAGCAACTAATGTGAATTGTTGGTGCTACAGTTAACTGTAGCACCCCGTATTAATTGCCATGACCGAATCGCAAGCCAAAACGTGTCAGTCATAGTCGCAGCACAGAGAGATAGTGTATTATGAACAGTGTAATAATGCGGAGCCGGTTTAAGAGGGGTGCTATGACATGTCATAGTGCTACCCCACGGGGTAGCAGTCAAAAATAAATTTAGTCAGAAGATATGAATCAAGAAACGAAAACTTGTCAGAATTGTCCCGATTTTGTCACCGAGCGTAGCGAGGAGATACAAAATCGTGGATGCACGATTCCGAAGGAATCGGCACAAACACCATGACTAAATCACAAACGAAGGTTTGTCAAAACTGTCACCAGGAATTCCGTATTGAACCGGACCCACAGCACCCAAGCACCCGCATGGAGAGGGGGTCCATGCCCCACTACGCCAAAGGTGACCCCCGAGCGATCTACTGCAACGAGTGCTATTCAAAGGTGGTAGCTTGAGGAGAGGTAGTCGGGGTGCTACCAATCAGAGGTTGTCTAAAGTTGTCTAAGGGTGATTCGGACAAATGTTACAATCTCGCGATCGCGAGATTGTAACAAACTTGCGGTGCTGAACGTCCACGCGGGTGGGGTAAGCCACAGTGGTAGTTTGAAAAAATCCTGCCGTAGGGTAGAATAAGGAAGTCAATCTATGACCGTCAGAAACATCAATAAATATATCTCGTTGGGAGCGGTGCTCACCGCGTTCATCGCCATTGCGCTCTTCGGCACCCTCATTATGGCGAAGGAGGCCGGCCACGACGGGTGCATCGCGGCGCGCACGAACGGCGGAAATTGCCCCATCACCGACCGATTCTTCGCCTACGTCAACTTCCACCTGAACGCCGCGAAAGGTTTCTCCACCGGCATCCTCGCGACGCTCGCGGTTCTCGGCGCGATGCTCCTCTTCGCCGCGATACCGGTGCCAGTTGCGGCGGGACCTTCGCCCGGCTACATCCCCGGTTATTGCAACCACCTCTCGCAGGTTTCCTCCATTGCATCGTTCCAGAAGTTTACCCGCTGGTTCTCGCTCAAAGAGAACGCCCCGAACGGGGCGTAGACGCGCCGCGGAACAAGAACAGATCCGCCGGCGCGCTTCTTTCGCGCTCCCTTCAGGTGGAGACGCTCGTTCACTAAAACTTCAAACAAATAAAACAAATTCTCATGACCAAAAATAAAATCATCCTCATCTTCGTCGGCGTCGCGGTACTCATTGTAGTACTCTTCGTCGTCGGGAAACCTGGCACGGCACCCGCGGGAGCTGATCTCTCTCAAGCTGTCGCGCCGGGCACCCTCGCCGCCGCAGAAAGCAACTTTGATTTCGGCGCTGTCTCCATGGCGGCTGGGAAGGTTACCCATACCTTTGTCGTAAAGAACGACAGCGCCGCCCCCCAGCCGCTCACCCGTTTCTACACCTCGTGTATGTGCACCGAAGCGACGCTCATCCAAGGGGGGCGGCGGATGGGACCCGTCGGCATGGCGGGCCATAGCCCCGTTCCAAACTGGAACCTCACGATTGCCCCCGGCGAGGAGGTACAAGTGGAGGTAACTTTTGACCCGGCGGCGCACGGGCCCGCCGGCATCGGTGCGATAGCGCGGGAGGTGCGCCTGGAGTCGGACACGGGGACACTCCTCACGCTCGGCATTACCGCGAACGTAACACCCTAACCACCACATGATCAAAAACAGAACCACGTTCATCCTCATCGGCATCGTCGTGCTCCTCGCCGCGTTCCTCATGTTCCTCAAGTGGAGCGGCGGCGCCACAACGGCGCTCTGGAATCTCTCCGAAGGCGGCAAGGCATTCCTCCCGCTCCTCCTCGTCTCGGCGTTCATAGACAGCGTGAACCCATGCGCTTTCTCAGTGCTCCTCCTCACCATAGCATTCCTATTCAGCATAGGGCAGCTCCGGAACGGCATCCTGAATGTCGGCGGCGCCTACGTCCTCGGCATCTTCGTTGCCTACTTCCTCATCGGCCTCGGCATTCTTGAGACCCTCTCGTTCTTCAACATCCCGAACTTCATGGGGAAATTGGGTTCGGCGCTCCTCATCCTCCTTGGGGCCATCAGTCTCGTAAATTTCTTCTTCCCGCGATTCCCGATAAAGCTGAAGATTCCCGATGCCGCCCACTCAAAAATGGCGGCGCTCATGGAAAAAGCGTCAGTGCCGGCCGCATTCGCGCTCGGGGGCCTCGTCGCGCTCTGTGAATTTCCCTGCACCGGCGGGCCATACCTCATGATCCTGGGGCTCCTCCACGACACCCGCACCTACCTCTCCGGCTTCGGCTACCTCATCCTCTATAACCTTGTCTTCGTAGCCCCGCTCGTCCTCATCTTCGGAATCGCCGCGAACGAAACGCTCCTCACCCGGGTGCAAACGTGGCGCAAGGAGAATGTCCGCGGCATGCACCTTTTGGGCGGCCTCGCCATGGTATTTCTGGGACTCCTCATCCTCGTGCTTTAGGCCTTCAAGGCCCGCGAGGGAGGGGGTTGTCCCGTACTATTGACCAATATACCCCCAGGGGGTATCATACCAACCATATGGAAACCGATCGTACTCGTTACCTCATACCGCTCTCCCTGCTTCTCGCCGTGCTCGTGGTGGGTATCGGTTGGATATATCGAGAAGGCCGCCAGACGCTCCCGCCACAGGAGGTCGCCGCAGATATCAGTCGGGTGCTCCTGCCCGCGGAAGGCATCACGCTTCCGGTGCGGTGGGGAAATCTCGGTGCGCAACTGGTCACCGCCGGCGTCATTGATGCCGATAAATTTGAATCGCTCTACCGGACCCGGGGCGGCCTCACCAAGGAAGAAAAAACGCTGCTCACCGGAGAACAAAACGTGCCGCTCAAGATTGATGCCGAGAACGCACCGGTGATCCTGAATCTTCTCTGGGCGTTCGGCCTCGCGAACAAGAACTCTATCCTCACCGACGGACCCATGGCGGACCCCCGCTACGGCGGAGCGCAGAACTTCGCCTCCACCGGCGGGTGGACGCTCTCGAAGGGGGACACCATGACCCATTACAGCGCCCACCCGTTCATAACGCTCACCAAGGAACAGCAGGAGCTCGTGGAGCGGGTGAGTAAGAATATCTATCGTCCCTGTTGTGGGAACGCCACCTACTTCCCGGACTGCAACCATGGGATGGCGATGCTGGGGCTCTTGGAACTCATGGCTGCGCAGGGCGCCGACGAAGCGGCCATGTACCGTGCCGCGCTCGCCGTGAATTCCTACTGGTTTCCCGACCAGTACCGCACCATCGCCGCATACCTGAAGGAGAGGGGAACGGCATGGGAGGAGGCGGACCAGCAAGCGCTCCTCGGATATGATTTCTCAAGCGGAGAGGGATTTCAGCGCGTCCTCGCGGAAACGAAACCGGTGGAAAAACAGGGAGGCGGCAGCTGCGGGGTATGATTAATGACTTACCACCAACGACAAACAACTAACAACAAATAACTAACGACGTGTAACCAACGACAAACAACTAACGGCCATGAAACCAGACGTAAAACGAAAAGCCACGCGGCGGCTCAAGATCGTTGAGGGCCAGGTGCGCGGCCTCCAGAACATGGTGGAACGCGAACAATACTGCATTGATATCCTCCGACAGTCATTAGCGGTCAAGGAAGCGCTCTCTGGCGTTGAAGACCTCATCCTTGAAAATCACCTTGCCACCCACGCCGCGGCGCAGATGCGCGCGGGAAAAACAGCGAAGGCAGTCAAAGAAATTCTCACCATCTACAGGTCATCGCGAAAAAAGTGAATAACGGGGCATAGTCGGACCTCGCATAAAAATCATCAATAATAATTTATGATGTGGAATTGGGGATATGGCGGCGGTTGGGGATGGGGCGGCACGCTTATGATGTTCCTCTGGTGGATGTTTGTGATTATCGCGCTCGTGACACTGGTGCAGTGGTTTACCCGCCGTTCTTCCT
Organism: Candidatus Jorgensenbacteria bacterium CG23_combo_of_CG06-09_8_20_14_all_54_14; assembly: GCA_002772205.1. Classification (GTDB taxonomy): domain Bacteria; phylum Patescibacteriota; class Minisyncoccia; order UBA6257; family GWB1-50-10; genus 20-14-all-54-14. The sequence goes on from PCRZ01000046.1 coordinate 8,239, forward strand.
GTTACGGCGGCGATAAGGCGCTTGAAATTTTGAAGGAGCGCTATGCCCGCGGAGAGATAGACAAGAAGGAGTTCGAGGAGAAGAAGGAAGATTTAATCTAATCATCCGGATGATATTAACAAATTACACGGCCGTGTAATTTGTTAATATCAGTGTCCTGTAGGATTTTAGTGCTGTCGGACCTGGTTTAAATAATTTCGACAACATACCTTTCGGATAACTATGGATCACCATCACAAGTCGGTGCCGGCGGAGAAACCGCCGGAATCATACACGTGTCCCATGCACCCCGAGGTGCAAGAGCCGCAACCGGGGATGTGCCCTGAATGCGGCATGCACCTCGTGCCTCAACGCGCGGCTAAAAATGAAGAGCATGGGGGAAAGAACAACGCGTACGACAAACCCGCCTCCGCGCATACTATGGCGGGTAAGCATGAAGGCCACCACACGCAGGATTTCCTGAAAAAATTCTGGTTGAGCGCGGCGCTCACGGTTCCCATCGTCCTTTACTCGGAACTACCCGAACAGTTGTTCGGGTGGACTCCGCCGCCGTTCGAGGGCGTGCCGTATCTCACGTTTGCGCTAAGCTCGCTCGTCTTTTTCTACGGCGGATGGGTGTTCCTCGCGGGGGCGTGGCGCGAGCTCCGCGCGAAGCTCCCGGGGATGATGACGCTTATCGCCATTGCCATCGCCGCCGCCTATTTTTGGAGCGTGTACGCCACATTCTCCAGCGCCGGCCACACCCTTTTCTGGGAGCTCGCCACGCTCATCACCGTTATGCTCCTCGGGCACTGGCTTGAAATGTGCGCGGTGGCGTCCACCCAGGGAGCGCTCAAAGAACTTTCCAAACTTCTCCCTGACACCGCCGAGGTCATCCGCGAAGGGGAACGTGTCACGGTTGGGCTCCGCGAGCTCAAGGAGGGCGACGTGGTGTTCGTGCGTCCCGGAAGCAGTATCCCGGCCGACGGTGTCGTCACCGAGGGACGTTCGCAGGTGAACGAATCCATGGTGAGCGGGGAATCAAAACCGGTGGAGAAAGAGGTGGGGAGCGAGGTCATCGCCGGCACCATAAACGGCGACGGAGCTCTCATGGTGCGGGTGATAAAGATCGGCGAACACACGTTCCTCGCGGGGGTCATGCGCCTCGTGTGCGACGCGCAGGCCTCCAAATCGCGCCTCCAGATGCTCTCCGACCGCGCCGCGTTCTTCCTAACCATCATCGCGGTCACGGGAGGCGGTGTCGCGTTCGTTTGGTGGCTACTCGCGGGGGCGGACACCGCGTTCGCGTTCGAGCGACTCGTCGCGGTCCTGGTCATCGCGTGCCCGCACGCGCTGGGGCTCGCGGTCCCGCTCGTGGCATCGCTCTCCACCACCCTTGCGGCGCGGAAGGGATTCCTCGTCCGCGAACGGCTTGCGTTGGAGCGCGCCCGCAACGTTGATATCGTGCTCTTTGATAAAACTGGAACGCTCACGAAGGGCGAGTACGGCGTAAAGAAGGTGATTGCCGCGGCACTTTTCACCGAATCCCAGGTGCTGCAGTACGCCGCATCGGTGGACCAAAATTCGGAGCACTTCGTGGCGCGGGCGATCGTCCGTGAGGCGAAAAATCGGAACGTTTCCCTGCTCCCCGTCAAAGATTTTGAGCGGATTCCCGGCAAGGGGGTGCGTGGCGCGGTGGGCGAAGCGCAGGTCATGTCAGGCGGCGAAGCGATGTTTGCTGAAACGAACCGCTCGCTTCCGCCGGCCATTGCCGCATCGCTCCGTGAATTTGCCGAAGGGGGAAGTACTATTATCTACGTTGCGGTGAACGGCTCTCTCGCGGGTGCCATTGTGCTCGCCGACATTGTTCGCGACGAATCCCGCGAGGCGGTGCGTGACCTGAAAGCGATGGGTCTCCAAGTTGCCATGCTCACCGGCGATGCGGAGGCGGTGGCGCAGTGGGTCGCAAAAGAGCTGACATTGAACGAGTATTTTGCAAAAGTACTGCCGCAGGAAAAAGCGGTGAAGGTGAAGGAGCTTCAGGCGCGCGGATTACGGGTCGCGATGGTTGGGGACGGAGTGAACGACGCTCCTGCACTTACCCAAGCCGATGTCGGCATCGCCGTGGGCGCGGGCACGAACGTTGCCATTGAGTCCGCGGGCATCGTGCTCATGCGAAGCGACCCCCGCGATATCGCAAAAATAATTTCGCTCTCCCGCGCCACCTATCGGAAAATGCTCCAGAACCTTTTCTGGGCGACCGGCTACAACGTAGTGGCACTCCCCCTGGCCGGCGGGGCGCTCGCGAGCCAGGGTATTCTCCTCCAGCCCGCTGCTTCCGCCGTGCTTATGTCGTTCTCTACCGTCATCGTGGCGGCGAACGCACTCCTTTTGCGCCGCTGGGCGCGCGAGAAACCGCGCCCGCACGGGTAGAAGGAGAGTGAAACGGATAGAGAGATAGTGAAACAGGCAGAGGGAGGGTGAAAGTATAA
>PCRZ01000031.1:0-10287 GCA_002772205.1 Candidatus Jorgensenbacteria bacterium CG23_combo_of_CG06-09_8_20_14_all_54_14
GAACCGCTCACTCGAAGCCCTCAGGATAAAATGTCTTACAAAAAATGAAACTCTACGGACTTATCCAGCCTTCGTAGCCGACCCAGGCTACGCCAGAGGCTTCGCCGAGGCGAGAGCTACTTCGGCGGAGTAGGCCGCCCGTGGTTTTCTCTTGGCGTATAACGCCTCAATTTGTACGCATATGAGTATAAATTGAGGCATCACACAACATAACAATTTGCAGAAATAATAGGGTGCTATAATTAATTATAGCACCTATGTTTTTAGAAAGTTTTAGAAAGAGAATAAAAAACCGCCGCGGCGAAAGAATCGCGTTGGCGGCTGAATATCACCTCCTTTCTTGCGCAAGTCGTAGAATGCGACTATCGAAGTCACGACATCGCAGCGCTACATTCCCCAAAACGAGTTTTTCACCGGCTAGAGCTTGCGAAGGCCCGGCTTTGCCAGGAAGGAAATGCTGAAGTTTGAGGGGAAGGTCTTTTTTTCTTTTTCCTCCTCCTCAAAAACGCAGACAGCGGAAATGGTACACTCGTTCCAGCAAGTACAATCGTCGCACCGAGCAGCATGCTTCTGCAACCTGGAAAACACGCGGTGGGCCCCCTTAAACGCTGGGTCACCGTAGGCCGCATCATGGAACGTTCTTTTCCCCCGAGACATAGACATAGCTAATCCCTTCCTCGTAGTGGGTGGCTGGAGCATAAAATTTTAAATATCCAAAAACCGTCTATATTTTACTTTGATTCTCAAAGAAAATCAAGTTTTTAAAAACCGCGAAGCGAATCCTATCCGCGCACCGATGCTTCGCATGGTGCGGGACTCCGCCGCCTGCGGCGGCTACGCTTTCCCTAAACAAAAACACTGAAATTTTCGTATGCCCGCGTACCCTACTTTCCCTGCCGCCGAAGCGGCTAGTATCATCGGGCCATGACGCTTTCACTTCTCTGTTCGGAATGGGAAGAGGTGGGACACGTCACGGTAAAACACGAGCAAACGAAAATTTCAGTGTGGGGCACGGTCGAAATGTTCCCGTGGCATACTGAGATTACCTAACAACTGACGTATAGGGAGAGTAAGCGTACAGGGTCTATTAGTACTCCTTGGCTCAAATCCTTACGGATCTTACACCGAGAGCCTATTCGCCGCTCGCTCCGCTCGCTATATCGATACCAATATACGAATTGTGCGAATGATACTAATGGATACGAATTCGTATTATATTTGTATCATTAGTATGCATTGGTATATTAGCATCGCTACAGTGAGCGAAGCAAACGACTTTTACGTCGTAGTCTACAACGGACCCATGGTATCTAATCTTGGGAGAGGCTTCGCGCTTAGATGCTTTCAGCGCTTATCCCGTCCGAACATAGCTACCCGGCACTTCACCTGGTGGCAAAGCCGGTAGACCAGAGGTTCGTTCAGCCCGGTCCTCTCGTACTAGGGCCAACTTCCCTCAAATACCTCTACGCTGACAGCAGATAGAGACCAACCTGTCTCACGCATGTTCTCGCATGTTACCACGCGCATGGACTATATCTTCATCCGCCACTGCCTCTATGAGGAGTGGACGGAGGTTAACCTGTAGTCTCTACGGGCCGATTCTTACCGCTCGTGGTGAGCAATTTATTGAATCGTTCCCTCGGTATTACCCCGTTTCTCGCCCGAATAATATCGAATAACATCGAATGAATCGCAAATAACTTTAGTATTTGAGAAAAATTCGTTCTCATTCGAAAAAATTTGAGCGGTTAGCGTAGGGCTTCACCGATATCAGTTAACTGGACGCATACCAATTTCTCGGTATGCCCGCCGTGTGTTGATTGATCTGCTAAAACTTTTGCATAGACGAAAAAACTAAAACAATGATCGATGTGGCGAGCCAAGATTCAAGCCGTTAAAAAACCGAATCACTATGACTCCGTTCCTTAACGGTTTGAACCCAGCTCGCGTACCACTTTAATTGGCGAACAGCCAAACCCTTGGGACCTTCTCCAGCCCCGGGATGTGGTGAGCCGACATCGAGGTGCCGAGCTCCGTCGTCGATAGGGACTCTCGGACGGAACCAGCCTGTTATCCCCGGAGTAACTTTTATCCGTTATCTCCACCCTTTCTATTAAGCAGCCAATGCTCCGCATTGGCACGCTGATTTACACTGATTTTGGCTGATTTATGCGGATGATAAAATTCATCAGCATTAATCCGCGGCGGCACGAATGTGCCGTATCAGCATCAATCCGCATGTCAGTGCGAAGCACTGACTATAAGTGTCGGGTCGCTAACCTCCGCTTTCGCGCCTGCGCGGCTTGTCGGCCTTGCAGTCAAGCCAGCTTCTGCGTTTACACTTTGAGCGCGATGTCCATCCGCGCCAAGCTGACCTTAATAGGCCCCTCCGTTACATTTTAGGAGGGTTCCGCCCCAGAAAAACTGCCCACCAGGCACTGTCCCCACACGTTTTTGCCGTGCAGGTGAGATAGCAGCATTTGCGAGATGGGTGTTTCATTGACGGCTCCTCCCGATCCGAAAATCGGGATTCAAAGCCTCCCCACTACGCTACGCAGGCAAACGCTACTCTCAATACCAAGCTACAGTAAAGCTTCCGGGGTCTTTTCGTCTAGCTGCCAGTACCCCGCGTCTTCACGGGAATCGCACTTTCATCGGGCTCTTCGTTGAGACAGTTCTCCAGTCGTTACGCCTTTCATGCGCTCCGGAACTTACCCGGAAAGGAATTGCGCTACTTTAACACGGTTCTTTTTGTTACGTACTATTTCACTACGCGGAGCGTGGAATGCTCCCTCATGGTCGCCCATGAGATCGGACTATATCATACGCTACCCGCTCGAATGAAACACGAATGAAACCGAATTAGTAACGAATAATATTCGATAAAAATTCGATGATATTCGCTTCTTATTAGAGCGAGCAACGTTCTGGCGTATAGTCTCTGAGGATTAGATTTGTGAACGCAGATAGGTGTCCAATGAATACTTTCTTTTCCGTCCCCGCCCCGGATTGAGCCGTTCTCTCAATTCAAGAATCGCTCTCAATCCTTCTGGGCAAAGGTGCCGTCCTTGCATCATCAGCGCGATTACTTTCTTGAATAGAGAGAAATTTTTCTGCTTCGATACCGATCGAAACGAAAATTTCTCAAAGAAAGGGATCACGCGTTCAGCAAGCATTCGATAATTCCTTACCTCGAAATACACCACGCCGTCTTTCCTCTTTCGCAACGTCCCCGTACCTAATATTTTCTTAAAGAGAATCAAATTGGAGATATCTCTTTGGGAAACATTGAAGCTGGGATCCACTTTCCATACTGTGGCATATTCTGCATCTTTTTTGAGGGAAATATTGAAACTCCCCTCACCGTCCGCAAAACCGGAAAGATACCAACCGATATTTTGCGGGATATTCTTAAGCCATTGTATTGACGTCATATTTTTGGCTTTCACAAATCTTCTTTCCTGCGGATTGTCTCTGTGCAAACGATTGTTACTTTGAGAGTGGACTGCTCTCACGAGTACGTTGCATTTTAACGAGATATTCCCGCATATGGCCAGATTTTACAACTACGACCGTGACTCCATAGTTACCGCGGACATTGACGAGGGCTTCACTCGGTCAGCACGCTCCGCTCTCGCTCCGCGACTGACCTCACTCTACGAATTACGAAATTTTTACGAATATACGAAAAACTTTTCAAATCTTTCGTACTTTCGTATTTTTTCGTATTTCGTAGCTATGAGGCGGTCGTGACGCGAGAGCGGAACGCACCGCCAAGATTAACCTTCTCGCATCGGTCAGGCGTCACCCCCTATACATCCTCTTACGAGTTCGCAGGGAGCTGTGTTTTTGGTAAACAGTCGCCAGAGAAACTTTAGTTGCAGCGTCACTCGCTCAAATAAAAAACGAATGAAACCGAATTAGTAACGAATAATATTCGATAAAAATTCGATAAGATTCGCTCCTTATTAGAGCGAGCAACGCAAGGCTTATCCCGAAGTTACGCCTAGCTTTTTTGCCGAGTTCCTTAACGAAGAATCACCCGTTCTCCTGAGGCTACTCGCCTCATCCACCTGTGGCGGTTTACGGTACGGTGCCCATGTTCCTAACCTTAGGGGGTTTTCTTGGAAACGCGCTCTGCGGACTCGGTAAGGTAAGAACCTCACCTCGCCTCTGCGCTGACGTTCGCCATGAAAGGCAGGTATCCGGATTTGCCTGGATACCACGCTCGCGCCAAGGACGTCAAACCATTAAGACGCCTCGCGTACTGCGCTTCGTCGCCCCATCGAAAAACATGGGCGGGCCGGAATATTAACCGGCTGTCCTTCAGCTGCGGCTTTCGCCATTGCCTTAGGGCCGCCTCACCCTCCGTCGATGTTCGTTGCGGAGGAAACCTTGGATTTGCGGAGATCTAGGTTTTCACTAGATTTGCGATTACTCGTGCCAACATTCTCTCTTCCCTGCACTCCACCGCCCCTCACGGGTGCGGCTTCACTGCACAGGGAATGCTCTCCTACCCGTTACTCGCCCGAATAAACATCGAATAGAATCAAATGTAAATCAAATACGATTCGGTTTTGATTCGTTAACATTCGGTATTTATTCGAGCGAGCAACGCCGCGGCTTCGGTGGCGTGCTTAAGCCCCGATAAATTTTCGGCGCCAGTGTCCTCGAATAGTGAGTTGTTACACACTCTTTAAAGGATGGCTACCTCTAAGCCAACCTCCTATCTGTCAGGGCACACTGACTACCTTTCACACTGAGCACGCACTTGGGGACCTTAGACGGCGGTCTGGGCTCTTCCCCTCGCGACCATGGAGCTTAGCCCCCACGGTCTGACTCCCGCACTTTTACCCGCTGGCATTCGGAGTTTGATTGAGCGGCCGAGCTTTCGCCCTTTGCCGTTCATCCAGTGCTCTACCTCCAGTGGGAAACATGCGAGGCTAGTCCTAAAACTATTTCGGAGAGAACCAGCTATTACCAGACTCGATTAGCTTTTCACTTCTTACCCCAGCTCATCCGAGAGTGTTGAACGACTCACCGGTGCGGGCCTCCAGCCGATTTTCATCGGCTTTCACCCTGGCCAAGGCAAGCTCGTCTGGTTTCGGGTTTTACACATGCTGCTATCGCTCGCTCCGCTCGCTGACACGATACCAATATACGAATGTATGCGAATGATACTAATGGATACGAACAATTGGTATTATTCGTATTATTAGTATGAATTCGTATATTAGTATCGCATCAGCGGAACGAAGTGAACGCGGCGCCCTGTTCAGACTCGCTTTCGCTACGCCTTCTCCGCCTGAGGCGGGTTAGACTTTGCAGCATACATAAACTCGTTGGCTCATTCTTCAATAGGCACAGCATAACCGATGCGCAGCAGCGGAATTTCCAATTTTTAATTTCTAATTTCTAATCAAATTCCAATGACTTAATTTAAAAATTAAACCATTAAGAAATTCAATCAAAATTAAGAATTCAAAATTCGTCATTCCGATGCTACGCATCGGCGTTGCTTCCTTGTAAGTGGATGGTTTCAGGTACTATTTCATCGCCCTCACCGGGCTGCTTTTCACCTTTCCCTCACGGTACTAGTTCACTATCGGTCACCGAACGTATTTAGCCTTAGGAGATAGTACTCCCGGATTCCCTCAAGGTTCGTTGGCCTCGAGGTACTCAAGATAAAAACAAGAGAGTCCACCGGTTTTCGCCTACAGGGCTCTCACCTGCTCTGGCTCCGCTTTCCAGCGGATTCGGCTAACCAATGGATTGGTAACTCTCCTCGCTCGCTCCGCCCGCTTAAACACGGATTTATACGGATTGGAACGGATTCGCACGGATAAAAATCCGCATTAATCCGCCGCAATCAGTATCAATCCGCGTCCAGCGAAACGAAGTGAGTGAAATGTTTAATCTTACGACCCCCACCACTGCTCCGCAGTGGCACGCTGATTCACGCTGATTTCAGCTGATTTATGCGGATAGTGTACTATCAGCATTAATCCGCGGCGGCACGTTGCGTGCCGTATCAGCATTAATCCGCATGTCAGTGCGAAGCACTGGTAGGTTTGGGCTATTCTGCAGAAAAACTGCAGGCGGTCCCTTTTCGCTCGCCGCTACTTAGGGAATCACCGCTCGCTCCGCTCGCTATTACCGATGCAAAACTACGAATAGCGCGAATCTACAAATGAAATGCAAAAAATGCATCGGTATTCGTAGATTCGAATGAATTTGTAGTTTCGAATCGCGTAACAGTGAGCGAAGCGAACGATATTGTTTTATTTTCCTCTGGGTACTGAGATGATTCACTTCCCCAGGTACGCGCCACTGCTCCGCATTGGCACGCTGATTTACGCTGATTTTAACTGATTTATGCGGATGATAAAATTCATCAGCATTAATCCGCGGCGGCACGTTGCGTGCCGTATCAGCATCAATCCGCATGTCAGTGCGAAGCACTGGCAGTGCTGGTTTGCAGCACTAGGTTTCCCCATTCGGACATCCCCGGATCACAGGTTGCTACGCACCTCCCCGAGGCGTATCGTCGCTACGCTACGTCCTTCATCGCCGTTCAGTGCCAAGGCATCCACCATCCACCCTTGTTGGTACGCTTACTCTCTCTCTACATCAGTAGTTAAGTAATCACACTTATGCAGTTGGAAAGCTACGTCCCGTTAGAAGTTCCCAAGATCCACACCTCAGGCACTTCTCCCGTCCGCGCGTCAGCCGCGCTGATTTCTAACGGGATACGCAAACCCCGTACCATCCTCTGTGCGGACACTGTACGAGATTTGTATTCCACGTTCCTTTCCTTCTCCTAAGAAGGATGGTACGGGGCAAACAAAAATCCGCCGGGTCGGCGGATCGCACGCACGAGACATATGGTCACGTGGTGAGGTTCCGCCATTTGTATGTAGCGCGAATTTCCATTTACATAGGGATCATAGCAAACCTCCATAGGGGGTGTCAAGCCCCGTCACCAGACCGAGCACTGTCATCCCTGCGGGAGATCTCTCGAAGGGAGACAACGCCCAGGCGCTTTCCTTGATAAGCAAGACAAGCCAAAAAACGCCATTATACAAACAAAACACCGTACTTGCTCTATGAGCCGTAGAAAACGAAGCGTCCGGCTCGGTGCGGGGTCAAGCCCCCGTCAAGAGTTATCCACAGGGAACCAGAGCCCGCCGTAGGCGGACACGGTACCCTGTAGCCCTGAACCGTGTCGTTGAAGCGACTCTGGTTCAGGACACACCCCTTCCCCGGGAGATCAGAGGCACGAACTGGAAGCCGAAAAACTGTTTTTTTTCAAAATCATTCTCACCCTTTTTTTCCAGCACCACAATACTCTCCCCCACCGGCGCCACTATTTTTCCCCCCACTCGCAATTGTTCCTTCCACGCCACGGGAATCTCCCGGGCGCTCGCCGCGGCAATGATCTTATCAAAGGGTGCCCCCTGCGGATAGCCGCCGACGGCGTCACCCGCCACCACCTCGGCGATTTTCTTTTCCAAGAAGTCAAACTTTCCAACATTTCCCCGCGCAAGCACGGCAAGTTGCGGCACGCGCTCCATCGCGATGACCTTGCCACTCCCGCCGACACATTGCGCGAGGAGCGCGGTCTGCCATCCTGACCCCGCCCCCACATCCAATACCTTCTCCCCCGCCCGGGGCTGGAGCTCCTCCAGCATGAACGCCACCGTCAATGGCTGCGAGATAGTTTGCCCGAACCCAATGGAGAGCGGATAGTTCCCGTACGCTTCCTCCTGCTGCTTCTCCGGGACGAACCGCGCGCGGTCAATCGCGCGGAACGCCGCAATGAGCGCGTGGGTCTTGAGATACCCTTCCGCCACGAGCGTGTCCACCAAGTCATCGTTCGTCATTGTCTCTATTCTACCCTGTTAGAAGTCACCCGTGAATACGCTCTCCGACACAGAATTACAAAAAAGTTGCGTTGGTATTACCCACTTCTCACGGGGTAATAAAAAAAGCCCGGTCGCAGTATGGTTGGTATACCGTACATTTCGCGACGCGGGCCTCTTCTTCAGAGAGCACATGGACATGGTGTGACCTCACGCATTAAGGTTTTTAAGGAACACGGGCAGGCCGTCGGCATCACGGCCTAACTTCAGAGTCCAAGGATCATCTGGACTGACAAGAATGGAAAGTTTGATTTTTTCTCCTATCTCCTCCTCGTCAATCAGCTTTCCATTTCTCATCCTCTTCAGCTCGCGCCGGAGATTATCTTGAACATCTACCACAACCTCCACACGCGCTTTCCCTTGCATCTCGCTGATATCCACCACCTTTTCTATAGGTATGACGATCCCGGTACCCTCGCACCGTAAGATACCCATGAGAGGCAGTCGGTACACTCCGTGTGCTATAAACCCACACAACGCCAGCAACCCTTCCACGCACTCTGTCCCTGGGAGCGTTTTCATTTTCCATCACCTCCTTTCTGAGATTTACTGACTCCACTCTACATGGAAAGAGAAGAGGGGTCAATCACCGGGGTGTGTGGGTAGGGGCTAACTTCGGAGCGCGGCGCTGATGATGATGTCCAAGAGATCGGCGAACGGCAGCCCGCTCGCCGCGGCCGCCTTGGGAACTAAACTCACTTCGGTAAAACCGGGGATGGTGTTAATTTCCAAGAAATAAATGGTGTTTTGGCCGTCAACGATGAAATCGCTCCGCGAGATGCCGCGCGCGTCGAGGAGCTTGTGGATGCCTACTGCCTCGGTTTGGATGCGGCGGAGCATGGGTGCCGGGAAGCGCGCGGGGGTAATCTCGTACGAGCCGCCGGGTTCATACTTCGCGCGGTAGTCAAAAAAATGGGAAACACGCGGGATGATCTCGGTTGGAGGAAGCGGGAACGCACTCTCGGACCAACCATGGTCCGCCACCGCGCAGGTCACCTCGCGGCCTTCTATAAAATTTTGGAAAAGCGCCTCGCGGGAGAACGAAAAAATGTCGCGCATCGCGGGGTGAAGCTCTTCGTACGCGCGGATGATGTAAACGCCGACGCTGGAGCCGTTCATGTTCGGCTTCACCACGAAGGGGAAGCCGAGATAGTGGCGCATCTGGTTCCACACGAGGTGCGGGTCGCGGAGCCACTCTGCTTTACCCACGAGGAACGAGTGCGGCACCGCGTACCCCACGGCGCGCGCCAGCGTGAGCGACGCGAACTTGTTCATAGCAAGCGCGCTCTGGTTCCGCAGGGCACCGGTGTAGGGCATCTCTACTCCCTCCAAAATCGCCTGCACGGTTCCGTCCTCGCCGTAGGTGCCATGGAGTGCGATGAACGCCACGTCTGTTTCATCCTTGAGCGCCTCGGGCGGCATCGCCCATTCCCCTTTTTTTGAAATGACAACTTCGCGAACCTCGTAGCGGTCGCGGTCCAACGCCTGCGCCACCTGCCTGCCGCTCCGGAGCGAAACCTCGTGCTCGGACGACGGCCCCCCCATGAGAACCGCCACCCGAGTTTTCTTGCCTTTTGTCTCCCGCGCCATTACCTCAATCGTAGCAAATCATGCGGGAAACATAAAATCCCCGCCGAAGCGGGGATTTTATGACTATCTGTAATACGCCTCAATTTGTATGCATATGCATGCAAATTGAGGCAGGGTAAAAACTTCAACAAACGGGCCTGCAAACGTACTTGTAGTGAGGACATTCGGCTGAGCTCAGTCGAAGCCCATGCCGAATCTACCGGAAGTATGTCCCATTGGACGGCCGTCCAATGGGACATAAACGTTAAAGTGAATAGGAAAACAAAACTCACCTGCAGCAAAAAAGCTTAAAACAACTCCCCTTCCGCTTACTCGTGCGCGGCGTCGGCTTCTGCCTTTGTCTTGTGCACCGTGCCGGGTGCGTGCTCCGGCGGCGCGTAGACAGTGAAGAGCTTCCAATCCACGCTCCCCGTATTCACAAAGTTGTGCGTGGTCCCCGCGGGAACGAATACGAGGTGATTCTCCGCGACTGGCTTCCGCTCCCCGTTCAGGATGGCCTCCCCGCTCCCCCCCACAAAAACGAGAATCTGGTCCACATCGTGGACCTCCTCCCCGATATCGCCACCTGGCGGGATGGACATCACCACCACCTGGCTGTGCGCACCCGTCGCGAGTACTTGGCGGAAGTAGGCATTTTGCTTAGAGAGCCGAATAATATCGTCGTGAAATGACATAGATTTAAATTTTACCGAACGACCTTTCTGTTGCGGTGTGTATTTGAAAATATCCGAACGGAACTGGCTGGCCCCCGCCTGCGTTGAAACTTCGGCGGGCA